>NZ_JAFEHE010000010.1:0-228643 GCF_016887925.1 Pseudomonas sp. MIL9
AATCCGATGCCAGAGGTCTGGCATCGGATTTTCTAGGAAGCCCGGCTTTGACTCAAATGCTTAAGTGAACAGCATTATGTCCTTGTGACGGGGCTTTTTTGCATTTCAGACCAAGGTTTCTTGTCGGTGCATCAATCATCGCGAGCAACAGCGAAAATGTCATGGCAAAAGTAGTTAGCCTGTTTTCTTTTATATCAACGCCAAGCCATCATGCCGTTCTCCCACCGCCGCCCGCGAACGAGCTCTCATGTCTGCGCAGCAACAGCCACCGCAAAGCTCCATGGCGATCACCCTGCAGATCGTCTCCATCGTCTTCTATACCTTTATTGCCTTTCTCTGCATCGGCCTGCCGATTGCGGTGCTGCCCGGCTATGTCCATGAACAACTGGGGTTCAGTGCCGTTGTCGCAGGGCTGACCATCGGTTCGCAATATCTCGCTACCCTGCTCAGTCGGCCCATGGCGGGACGCATGTCCGACAATGTCGGCACCAAGCGGGCGATCATTTACGGGTTGTCCGGGATTGTGTTGAGCGGCGTGTTGACGTGGCTGTCGACCTTGCTGCAAAGCGTTCCTTTATTAAGCTTGTTGATCCTGATCGCCGGCCGCTTGCTGCTTGGGATTGCCCAAGGCTTGATCGGAGTCGGCACCATCAGTTGGTGCATGGGCCAGGTAGGGGCCGAACACACCGCGCGTTCGATTTCCTGGAACGGCATCGCTTCGTATGGCGCGATTGCCATCGGCGCGCCACTGGGCGTGGTGATGGTCGATCAACTGGGCTTCGTCAGCCTGGGCATCGCCCTGTCGGTGCTGGCCCTGGCAGCACTGCTGCTGATTCGTAACAAGCCGTCGGTACCAGTGATCCGGGGCGAGCGCTTGCCCTTCTGGGCAGTTTTCGGGCGCATTGCGCCGTTCGGTGCGAGCCTGTGCCTGGCCTCCATTGGCTACGGCACCCTGACCACTTTCATCACCTTGTATTACCTCAATCGTGGCTGGACCGGCGCGGCTTATTGCCTCACCGTCTTCGGCGTGTGTTTCATTCTGGCGCGCCTGCTGTTCATCTCCAGCATCAGCCGTTTCGGTGGATTCGCCTCGGCCATCGCCTGCATGACCATTGAAACCGTCGGCCTGATGCTGCTGTGGTTCGCGCCTTCGACCGCCTACGCCTTGATCGGTGCCGGCCTGACCGGCTTCGGCCTGTCGTTGGTGTACCCGGCGCTGGGTGTCGAGGCGATCAAGCAGGTGCCCAACGCCAGCCGTGGTGCCGGATTGAGCGCTTATGCCGTGTTTTTCGACCTGGCGCTGGCGATTGCCGGCCCCTTGATGGGCGCGATCGCGCTGAACCTGGGGTACGCATGGATTTTCTTCAGCGCAGCGGTGTTGTCGGTCAGCGGATTGGGGTTGACCCTGTTGCTCAAGCACCGGGCCATGGCGTGACGCCTACTGATCGGCAGTCTGCATCCCGGCCCGCGTCGCCTTGCCCAGCGTGCGGGAGAAGAAGCTCCCGGCTTCAGAGATCATGTTGCGGTGAATGTCTTCGCGGTCAACGCCATCGGCATCAGTACACAGCGCCGGCATGATGACGATCTGCTCGTCGTTGCACGGTGCCATGAATACAAAGTGCCCTGCCCCGGCCAGCAACTTGAAGTCCGGCGCGACAGGCAGCTTGCGCGCCAAAGCCACCGCGTTTTTGTCGATGGGCACCAGTTTGTCGCCGTCACCGCTGTAAAGCAGCACGGGCACGTGCACATCGGCCAGCGTGTGGCGACCGAACTTCAAGCTCAGCGGCGCCATCAGCATTAGCGCGTGGACGCGTGGATCGGCCACCGGTTGCAGGTCATCGCGGTCGACGATCAATTCCCCCCGGGTGTTGCAGGCATCACGGTCATCCGGACGCTCCTGGCAATAACGGCGCAGGCGGTCCAGGTCCGGAGTCGCACCGGACAGAATCAATGCTGTCTCGCCTCCGGCCGAGTAACCGATGACGCCCACCTGATCAGCATTGACGAACGGCGACAGCATGCGGTCGCCCAGGGTCGCAGTGATGGCTTCGGAAATCTGGATCGGCCGCCCGTACAGATTGCTTAAGGTGCCGAGACGACTGTGATCCTTGGAGTTGTCGCCGGGGTGAATCACCGCCACCACCACAAAACCCTTGCGCGCCAGCGAGGTGGCGAGGTCATGCAGGGCCAGCGGGGTTCCGGTGTTGCCGTGGGACAGCATCAGCATGGGGAATCGGCCGATGGCGACTTTAGTGTCTTCACCTGCCTCGACGGTGTAACCCTCGAGTCGGCTGGAGTGTTCCTTTTCGCTCGATGGGTAGAAGGCGATGGCACGCATCGGTTGCAAGTCCAGCGGGTCGAGAAACTTCATCTCGTGGTAGCCGACGCTCCAGTGAGGATGCGGCGCAGGGGCGGCGTGCACTGTATTCAGGCTGCTGAGCAGGCAAATCAGTAAAGTTGCACAAAGACGCACCATGGGATGCCCCACCTTGTTACCGGATTAAAGACATAAACCCTCGACTGCATAACTTGGGCCACAAAACGAAATAGACAGAAACAAAAAACTCCGCATCTGATACTTGCGCATTCAGAATACAGAGTTTTTTGAGGGTTTGCCCAACCGGCTTGAAGTCTTTACGCAAGCCTTACGCGGCGGCGAACAACTGCTCGCTGATCTGCTCGTGAGCGTCGCTCATGGCTTTGTTACGGACATCGTCACCATAGGCCAGGCCATGGGCACGCACGAATTCGATGTCAGTGATGCCGATGAAACCGAACAACACTTTCAAGTAGTCTTCGTGGGCAACGCCGGTTGCCTGGCCGGCATGCAGCCCGCCGGAAGTCGAAACGATCACCACTTTCTTGCCACCGCACAGCCCCTCGGGACCGGCCTCGGTGTAGCGGAAGGTCTGACCGGCAACGGCGATGCGATCGATCCAGGCCTTCAGTTGGGTCGGAACAGTGAAGTTGTACATCGGGGCTGCAATCACCACGGCATCGGCGGCGAGGAATTCGGCCAGTGTGGAAGCGCTGAGTTCGGCTTCGTGCTGCTGTGCGGCGTTGCGCAATTCAGCGGCGGTGCCGGCAGCCACCAGGGTGGTCGACGAAAAATGGCTGATGGCATCGGCTGCCAGGTCGCGGTAAGTCACCACGGCGGATGGTTCGGCGACTTGCCAGGCTTTCACGACTTCACTGCTCAGCTGACGGGAAGCCGAGTTGTCACCAAGAATGCTCGAATCGATATGCAGCAGTTTCATGTGGGATCTCCAGGTGAGGATCGCTACAAGGGCGATCTGATGGAAACAATCCTACAGATGAAACCAATAGGTGATTAGGGCGCAACAATGCGATAGTTTGTCTCACTGATAGAACGATAGAGTCATCAGCCATGCAAGACCTCAATGACCTTTATTATTTCGCCAAGGTGGTGGAAGCCGGCGGCTTCGCGGCGGCCGGGCGTTTGCTGGGCATTCCCAAGTCGCGGTTGTCGCGACGTATCGCCGAACTGGAAGAACGCCTGGGCGCGCGCCTGCTGCAACGAACCACTCGCCAGCTGAAACTGACCGCCGTGGGCGAACGCTACCTGCGGCACTGTCAGGCCATGCTGCTGGAAGCCGAAATGGCCGATGAAGCCGTCGCCAGCATGTCCAGCGAACCCCGAGGACGTTTGCGGGTGTCCTCCCCGGTCGGCCTGGCCCACGAGATTCTGCCGGAAGTCATCAGCAGCTTTCTGGAGAAATTCCCCCAGGTGCAACTCGAGGTGGTGCTGGTCAATCGCCGCGTCGATCTGGTCACCGAAGGCGTGGATGTCGCGCTGCGCGTGCGTGAACCGGGCGATGAAGATCCGCTGTTGGTGACCCGCCGCTTGCGCCAGGCACAGATGCTCCTGGTGGCCAGCCCCACATTCCTGCTGGGACATGAAATCAACCGCCCCGATGATTTGAAAGACCTGCCAGTGCTCGGCGCCCTCGAACCGGATCGGCTGGTACACATCCGCCTGCTCGATCACCAGGGCAAAAGCCACGATCTGGCAATGGAAGCGCGCCTGGGCGTCGACGACTTCATCGTACGCAAGACCTGCGCCCTCGCCGGGCAGGGGTTTACCACGCTACCGATGATGTATTGCGAGCAAGAACTGGCCAATGGTTCGCTGGTGCAGTTGTTGCCTGAATGGTCGCTGCCGGGTGGCTGGCTGCAAGCGGTCTACCCTCATCGACGCGGGGTGATGCCGGCCGTGCGTGCCTGGCTCGACCATTTGATCGAAACATTCAATGCCTGCGGGGACCGTTTGATATGAAGGCTGGACGCATGAGCGAAGTGGACGTCGCGACATTCTGCCTGGCACTGCCCGGTGCGCGGGAAGACTATAAATGGGGAGGCGTACGGGTGTTTTCGGTTGCCGGAAACAAGATGTTCGCGCTGCAGAACCTGCGCGGCGAATCCCTGGCGTTCAAGGTCGACAAGGATTTGTTCCTCGGTCATTGCGACCGTCCGGGCATTCATCCAGCGCCTTATCTGGCGCGGGCCCAGTGGATCATCATGAACGCGCCCTACCCGCTGGGTGCCGAAGAGTTGCAAGGCTTGTTGCAACGCTCTCATCAACTGGTGGTGAGCAAACTGCCCAAACGAACGCAGGTCGGGTTATTGCTTTAGAACAGTGCCAACAGGTTTGCGCCGAGAAACAGCAAGTCGATCCAGAACACTTGGTGCAGCATCACGATGAGCCAGAACACCAGTTGAAACGAGACCTTGCGCGTCTTGTGCCGAAACACTTGTTGCGCCAGCAACGCCCCCGGCCAGCCGCCTGCGAACTCCAGTGCATGCAGCACGTTTTCCGGCGTTCGCCATTGATCGACACGGGCCTTGCGCTTATCGCTCCAGTACAGCAAAAACGTCAGCAGGCTGACGATGCCGTAGGCCGCGAGGGGAATCAAAGACACCCCACGCAACCACAACGACATCGACCCGAACAACGGCAGCGCGCACAGGGTCACGAACACCAGCAGCTTCAGGCGTAGATGCTGGATATGTCCACCGGACTTGCCTCCGCAATGATAGCGCGCGCTGGAATCACTCATGGCTTGGCCGCGGTCCAGTCTATCCAGCCAAACTGCCACGTGGCCAGAATCAGCAGGCCGAAGGCGATGCGATACCAGGCGAACGCCGCGTAGCTGTGGCTGGCGATGAACTTGAGCAACCCGCGCACGGCAATCATCGCGAAAATGAATGCGGTCACGAAGCCAAGGGCGAACACCGGAAAATCAGCCGCCACGAACAGCTTGTGGTACTTGTAGCCCGAGTACACGGCCGCACCCACCATGGTCGGCATGGCCAGGAAGAACGAGAACTCGGTGGCGGTTTTACGCGACAGACCAAACAACAGGCCGCCGATGATCGTCGAGCCGGAACGCGAAGTACCCGGAATCATCGCCAGGCACTGGGCGAACCCGACTTTCAGTGCGTCTTTCCAAGTGATCTCGTCCACGGTATCGGCATGCACTTCATGCTGACGCTGTTCAGCCCATAGCATGATGATGCCACCCACCACCAGGGCCGTCGCCACGGTGATCGGGTTGAACAGGTAATGGTGGATCAGGTCAGCAAAAATCACTCCCAGAACCACGGCAGGCAGGAAGGCGATCAACAGGTTCGCGGTAAAGCGTCGCGCACTGGGTTGGGTCGGCAAACCGATGACCACATCGAAAATCTTGCGGCGGAACTCCCACACCACCGCCAGGATCGCCCCGAGCTGGATGATGATGTTGAATGCCATGGCCCGCTCGCCACCGAAGTCGAGCAAGTCGGCCACGATAATCTGGTGCCCGGTACTGGAAATGGGCAAAAACTCTGTCAGCCCTTCTACAACGCCAAGAATCAAAGCCTGAAAGGCAGTCCAAAGATCCATCAATCCCCCAAAAGGCTATGCACCCGTGCATGCCCCGTTAGTATTTTTAAAAACATTTATCGCGACCAGCGTAGTTGAATTCGCACGCTTTCAGGATCCACACCTGGCCATGAAAAATCCGTGAAACATTTGGATTCAGGTTTTCCCGTGCGGGGCCGAAATCCTATCAGACAAGTCCGATAAGTGCTTTCGCGATATCGGGCCAGGCCGAATGCAGGCGATCATTCATTACAAGAACAAGAAAACGGAGCACCGCGTTATGAACAGCTTGCGCAATATGTCGATCAGCCGGCGCTTGTGGCTCATCCTGGTCGTGGCCGTCATGATGCTGCTGGCCTTGGGCGTCTTGATGCTCAAGCAGATTCACGATGACCTGTATGTCGCCAAGGCACAGAAAACCCAGCATGTGGTGCAAACCGCCAGTGGCATCCTCACTTACTATCACGACCTCGAAACCGCCGGCACGCTCACCCGCGAGGCCGCGCAGAAACAGGCGCTGACCGCCGTTCGCGGACTGCGTTACGACCAGAACGATTACTTCTGGATCAACGATCTGACGCCGGTGATGATCATGCACCCGGCCAACCCCAAGCTGGACGGCCAGAATCTCTCGGCGATCCGCGACCCCGACGGTGTTGCGATATTCAATGAGATGGTCACGGTGGCCAGGAGCAAGGGCGCCGGGATCATCAATTACCGCTGGCCAAAACCCGGCGCCAGCGAGCCCGTGGAAAAAACCTCCTACGTCAAACTCTTCGAGCCCTGGGGCTGGATGATCGGCTCGGGCGTGTACATCGATGACATGCAAGCCGAATTCAATGGCCAGTTCTGGAAAGCCTCGGTCATTGGCTTTGCAATCGCGCTGATCATGGCGGCACTGGTGATCCTCATCGCCCGCAGCATCGTTCGCCCGCTTCAGGAAACCGTCAACGCGATGGCCAACATCGCCAGCGGTGAAAGCGATTTGACCCGCAGCCTCGACACCCACGGTCAGGATGAAGTCACACAATTGGCCCGGCACTTCAATGCCTTTACCGCCAAATTGCGCCAGGTCATCGGTGAACTGCAGGTCTGCGCCAGCGCGTTAGGCCAATCGTCCAGCGAATTGGGCAACGACGCAACCCAGGCCCAGCAACGCAGCCAGCAACAGTCGCAGCAGATGGAACGGGTGGCTACGGCGATCAATGAAGTGACTTCCGGCGTGCAGGATGTGGCAAAGAATGCCGAACATGCCGCCAGCGAAATGCGCGATGCCGAAGCCCAGGCCCAACAAGGCCAGGTCAACATTGATGGCAGCCTGCAGCAGATCGACACGTTGTCGTGCACCATCAATCAGGCCGTGGACGTGATCCGCACCCTGGCCACCGAAAGCACGCAGATCGGCGGCGTTCTGGAAGTGATCCGCTCGATTGCCGATCAGACCAACCTGCTGGCGCTCAACGCTGCCATCGAGGCAGCAAGGGCCGGCGAGCAAGGTCGGGGTTTCGCGGTGGTAGCCGACGAGGTTCGACTGCTGGCCCAGCGGACCCAGAAGTCCACGGCGGAAATCCAGTCGATGATCGAGCAACTGCAAAGTCATTCCGAGGCGGCGGTCAAGGTGATTGGCGACAGTAGCCGGGCTTCGCAGCTGACCATCGAGCAGGCGGGTCTGGCCGGTACAAGTCTGAATGCCATCGGCCAGGCATTGCGCAACCTCAACGGCCTGAATGCGTCCATCGCCAGCGCCACCCTGCAACAGGCCCATGTGGTCGAAGACATCAACCAGAACGTCACCCAAGCCGCCGGGTTGTCCCACAGCACCGCGCTGGCGGCTGAACAATCCAGCAAGGCGAGCATGAGGCTGAAGGAATTGAGCGAGCAATTGAACGGCTTGCTCAGGCAGTTCCGGGTTTAATTCGAAAAAAGGTCGTCCGAACGCGACCCGAGCCTCTGGCAGCGCCTGCTGGCGCCGCCAAAGGCTGCGATCGTTTGATCTTCAGTTACAATCCGCCCCTTCTTCGACTTCCCCCAAGGAAACTCCATGTCCGGGCTTGAACTGTTTGCCGCCGCCCTCGGTGTCATTGCCGTCTGGTTGACGGTCAAACAGAACCCCTGGTGCTGGCCGATCGGCCTGGTCATGGTGCTTGTCTATAGCTGGATTTTTTTCGAGGTGAAGCTGTATTCGGACATGCTGCTGCAAGTGATTTACGCCGCATTGCAGCTCTATGGCTGGTGGCAGTGGACGCGCGCCGGCGATGCGCATCATGGACGCGAGGTCAGCCGGCTGGGCAAACACGCGGTGGCGTCGGGACTGGCCATCGGTGCGGCGGGCAGTCTGTTGCTGGGCGCCGCCATGGCGCACTGGACCGATGCCGCCCAGCCTTGGCTCGACGCTTTCCTCACCGCCTTCAGCCTCGTGGCGCAGTGGTGGATGGCGCAAAAACGCTTGCAATGCTGGCCGCTGTGGATCGTCCTGGATTGTATTTTCGTCGGCCTGTTCCTGTACAAGGGGATGTACGTGACGGCGGCCCTGTATGGCCTGTTCACCCTGCTGGCCATTCAGGGCTGGCGCTCATGGCGCAGTGATCCGGTGCCATGCCCATGAAGGTGCTGGTGCTGGCAGGGCCGGAATCGAGTGGCAAAAGCTGGCTTTCGAGTGAGATTCACGCCAACTTTGGCGGCATATTGGTCGATGAGTACGTCAGGCACTTCATCGAAAGCGAGGCCCGGGAAACCTGCTACGATGATATTGAATCAATAGCACATGGCCAGCTGACCTGGGAGGATGTCGCACGTGCCTCACAGCCGTCGCTGCTGATCCTCGATACGCATCTTTTAAGCAACATTCTTTGGAGTCGTACGTTGTTTCGCGCTTGCCCGACCTGGATCGAGCAGGCACTGCTGGCACGGCACTACGACATGCATTTGTTGCTGAGCCCGGAAAACGTGGCCTGGCATGACGATGGACAACGTTGCCAGCCACAACTGGCAGAACGCCAGGCGTTTTTCCAGGCCAGCCGCCAATGGCTTGAGCTGAACCACCAGCGTTATCAGGTACTTGAAGGTGACTGGCAACAGCGCAAGGACACCGCATTCGAGGTCGTGACACGCTTGCTCAAGGCCTGACAGGGCTACCCTGCCCTTTCACATATGTCCATTCCTGAAACACCCTCCCCCGCGCAAACCCTCGAACTAAAGCGGCCCGAGCGCTGCAACAAGAAAATGTTAAGCCACTGATACAACCTGCCTCAAGCCACCTTGACGAGCAATGGCGCCCATCTGGACGGCGTTTTTGCGTGGTTTTGTCTCAGCGGTGATACAAATTTTTTTGACCGCCACGACAAATGTATACAACTCACTGTTTTTTAAAGAAAAACAAAAACCGGCACACCTTCTGCTGTCTTCCTCGCAACGCTGATAAGGGCCAGCGTTCCACTTACAGAAGGAATTGCCGCCGTGGGGAAACTTGATAACCACATTTTTAGCCTCCTGCTGATCGGATGTGCATTGGGCTCAAGTGTTTGCCTGCCAGTACAGGCCGACAACGGCATCATCATTATCAAACGTGATGTCCAGGTGCGCATGGCGACACGCGCGCCAGTGGCTCCCGATCCTAACCCCACGACCGCCAATGCCAACCCGTCGAAACAAATCCTCAATCAGACGAGCGAGTTGAGCGACGGTGACTTTGCCAGCGTTGCCAGTGGTGCAGGCATTTCACGCCTGGTCGCCCAAGGCACCAATAACCTGGGCGGCAACATCACCAACCAGACACAACTTTCCAACGTCCCCGCCGGGCGTTCGGGAAATTCGGGCAACAACGGCATTGCCAACATGGTCAATTCAAACGTCCAGCAAGGCCTGGGCGCTTTGAGAATCATAACGGGAGACCGTTGAGATGAATCGCACGCTGCTGATTATCGCCATGCTTTGCAGTAGTACATCGGCCTTTGCCCAACCTCCCGTCATCAATAATGCCGAAATCGATAATTCAGGCGCGCAATACCAAGGCAACTTCTCCGTCAACCAGGCGGCTGGCGATCTACAGCAACAGGCCAACGCCCGGGCCATCGCCATTGGCCATGGAGCCAGCGCGACGGTACAGATTCGCCAACGGTTGCGCGGCCAGGTCGACCCCGCCATGGATGCGCGCTCGAGCATCCAGGGTAACTCCTTCAGTAACGGCAACGGCGTACTGGGCGTGAACCAGAGCTCGGGCGCCAATACCCAGCAAGCCAACGCACTGCGTATCAGCATCAGTGCTCAGCCGCAAAGCATCGACGACAGCGTCCTCATGCAACAGAACGTGACGCTGCTCAACAACTCCGATCCAACTGACTCTGCACCAGGCTTTCGCCAGGTCGCTACCAGCGACCAGGCCTTCACCGGTAGCCGCGGGGTAATTCAGTTGAATCAGAGTGCAGGGGTGGGAAACCGCATGGCTAACACCCTCAGCATACGGGTCGCGGATTGACCCAAACAGGTAGTTTCAACACTTAACCTAAAATAAGTACGGAGAATCACCATGAAACCTTCGATGGCACTAAAGCCTCTGGTTTTCGCAATTGCTGCGGTCATGGCTGTTGCTGTACAAGCTGGGCAAAACGATCGGCGTGACCATCACCACGGCCATACGCCTCCTCCTCCAACCAAAATCCTTGTCAGTGCAACGGCAAGTGCCACCGACAAGCAGACCAGTACCGGCAACCGCATCTATAACGAAGGCACTCAAAACTCTGCCGAGATGAGCAGTTCTGCCTCCGGTGCCAGCGGCAACGTGGGCGTCAACGTGGCAGGCGGCAGTGGCAACCAACAAGACAACGCGGCGGCCATCGCCAACGCCTCCTCCGACTCAAGCCTGGATAACAGCTTCGTGTTCGGCAATGCCACTGCCACCGCCAAAGTCACTCAATACGGCAACAACAACCGGGTCGATAACTACGGCGTCACAAACACTGCAACGATGAGTGGCTCGGGTAACGGCGGCAGCGGCAATATGGGTATCAACATTGCTGGTGGTGACCTTAACCAACAGAAAAACACCATGGCAATTGCCAACTCCAACTCGCCGCTGGGCAGCGCTACAGCCACTGCCTCGGCTAATCAAAGCAGCCCTGGCCTGACCGTGAACAACGTCGCCGACCGGACTTATCGCGTGGATACGGTGACTGTTACCAAAACAGCCAGTGGCAGTGCCTCCTTTAACAAGGACTCCAGTTTTAGCGTTGATAAGAGCGCTAGCAGCAGCTGGGCCGCGAGCGGTTCCAATAGCTTCGATGCAAGCGGATCAAAAAGCTTCGATGCCAGCGGATCCAGAAGCGCGGATTCCAGTGCTACCAGCAGTGCTTCTTTCGATGCTTCTCTGAACGCTAACCTGGACGCATCGGCGAGTGCTTCCAGATCGTTCACCTGGAATAACGGCGGCGCCGATCACACTCGCAGCCGGAGTGCTGATGCATCGCTGAGCGCATCGCTTGATGCATCGGCCAGTGGTTCTCTCAATACGTCGAACAGCAATTCGTCCGATTCGTCCTACACAAAATCGCACGATTCCTCGTTCACAAAATCGTTTGACTCCTCGTACGACAAATCTGGCGAGAAATCGTCCGCTTCGTCGAAAGACGTAACGAAGAGCTACAGCGAAAGCAGTTCATTTGATTTGAGTAATACCTACTCCTATCAAGTGCTGACTCCAACCGGCTGGGCAAACCCTGTGACCAACACCGCAACCCTGAGTGGTTCGGTGAATGGCGGCAGCGGCAACCTGGGTGTCAACGTGGCTGCTGGTGTGGGCAACCAACAAAGCAACTCGCTGGCCATCTCCAACCAGTCGTTCTAATGCTGTCTCTGGAGGCCCCCTTACGGGGGCCTTTTTTCAACATGGCCAGAGGGCATCCCCCCATGCGCATTATCGCCTTGGCATTTTTGCTTTGCGTGACCAGTGTGATCGAGGCTGCACAAATGCCGCTGTCCGTCCTGCCGGGCGGTGCGGTGGTATTCAAGCCGATCCAGAGCATCCGCGAGCGTAAATTTGCCGACCTGGTGCAACAGAAAACCGACTTCAGTTGTGGCGCAGCAGCGCTGGCGACCATTTTGCGCCAAGCCTATTGGCTGGACGTCACGGAAGACCAGATCATCGAAGGCATGCTGGCACACTCCGACCAGGATCTTGTCCGCGTTCAGGGCTTCTCCATGCTCGACATGAAGCACTACGTGGAAAGCATCGGCATGCGCGCCCGTGGCTACCGGGTGGCGCCGGAAACCCTGGGTGATATCAAAATCCCGGTGGTGGTACTCATGGATATCCGTGGCTACAAACATTTTGTAGTCATGCAAAGGGTTCATGACGGCTGGGTCTATATCGGGGATCCGGTACTCGGTCATAAACGCTACAAAGTCGACGACTTTGTCAAAGGCTGGAACGGCATCATCTTTGCCGTCATCGGTCAGGGCTACGACAAAACCAATGCGTTGCTCGACCCGCCGTTGCCACTGAGCGCCAAGAATCGCATCAATACCTTCAACCCGGTGCAAGACGCCGAGTTGATGGATTTCGGATTCATCCAAAGCGACTTCTTCTAATAACAAGGGAGCACGACGCTCCGGGAGTATCCAATGAAGACTCCAATCTGGCTGGCACTGGCTTGCCTCGCCGCCAGCCTGCCAACCCATGCAGAGACTTTCAAACCCATCGAACTGACTGACCAGCAATTGGCGACCCTGCGCGGCCGCTTTGTCATGCCCGGACGCATCATCAGCTTCGGCATCGCCATGACCAGCACCTGGCAAAATGCCAACGGTGAAGTGATCGGGGCAACGTCCTCGATGCAGATTCAACAATCCACCATCCAGCCACAGTTCTACGTGTCGAAGATCGATGAAAAAGGCACTGGAACGTCGCGATCACAAGGCACCGGCATCGTCATTGGTGGCAGCGGCCTCAATAGCACCGAAGGTGTCACACAAGTCACGCGTGCTGCCGGTGACTACAACACGGCCTACAACAACGTTTATATCAACGTGACCAAGGCCAATCAGGCACCAGCCACACAACAGCAGGGCCAGGCATTGGCCGCTGGCTCGACATTAACCGGCGCCAACGATGCGGGTTCGATGAGCGTTTCCTTGACCGGTAGTGGCATACAACTCAACATTCTGGCCAGCAACAACCAGGGCAGTACGGTACAACGCCTGGCCCAGGGCGGGCTGCTGCAGAACACGACGCTGCTCGGCACCGGCAACCAGGTACGCAACATCACATCGCTCAATGTCGTGCTGCGTGACACCGTTCCGACAGCCGGCTCGCTGAGCGGCAATCTAGACCAGCTCAGAGGGCTACGCACCAGCGGATTCTGATCTACGCTCAGTGTCACCAGACGTGTCAGAAGGGACGGCTCACCCATGCATCGATCTTTAACGTTCAGGGCTATCGTTTGTTTGAGTAGCCTGGCCCCGGCTTCATTGCTGTACGCAGCACCGGATCCCCAGGTCGAAGCACTAAAACAAGAACTCATGGAGCTGAAACAACGTTACGAAGCACAACAGAACGCGCTGATGGTACTCGAGCAGCGCGTTCGCCAGGTCGAAGAAACACCGGCGACACCGGCACCCAAGCGCCTGACCAAATCCCCCGCGGAAAAGACCAAGGGTGGCCAGACAGTGGCCACCTCTGGGTCGGGAGCTACGGGCAGTTCATACGGTCAGTCGCTCAAGGATGACTCGGAGCCTGCGCAAAGCGTTTCCAACCTGTATGACGAAGCCAGCGGCTTCTTCGGAGGCGGCAAGTTCAGCGTCGAAACCGGCCTGACCTACACGCACTACGATACCCGCGCGTTAACGCTCAACGGCTTCCTGGCACTGGACTCGATTTTTCTCGGCAACATCAACATCGACCGCATCAAGGCGGATAACTGGACCCTGGACCTGACCGCCCGCTACAACGTGGCTCAACGCTGGCAGTTCGACATCAACGTTCCCGTGGTTTATCGCGAATCGACGTATTCCTCCGGTGGTGCCGGTGGCGCAGCACCGGTGACGTCGGACGCAACCGTTACCCGCGACCCGACCATCGGCGATGTCAACGTAGGGGTTGCCTACAAGTTTCTGGATGAGTCGGCCAACTATCCCGACGCGGTCGCCACATTGCGCATCAAGGCCCCCACCGGTGAAGACCCTTACGGCATCAAATTGGTTGAGGTCCCGGGCAACAATAACCTGGCGGTCCCCGAAAGCTTGCCGACCGGTAATGGTGTCTGGTCAATCACCCCGGGCATCTCGCTGGTCAAGACGTTCGACCCGGCCGTGCTGTTCGGCAGCCTGGCCTATACCTACAACATGCAGGAATCTTTCAGCGACATCAGCCCCCAGGTCGACTCCAAGGTGAAGGGGGATGTGAAACTGGGCGATTCCTGGCAGATCGGTGCCGGCATCGCATTCGCCTTGAACGAGAAGATGAGTATGTCGTTCTCGTTCACCGATCAATTCGCCCGCAAGAGCAAGATCAAGCCGGACGGGGGTGATTGGCAATCCATCACCAACAGCGATTACAACTCGGCCAACTTCAACATCGGCATGACCCTGGCAGCAAGCGATAACCTGACGATCGTCCCGCAACTGTCCATCGGGATGACCGATGACGCGCCCGATTTTTCCTTCAGCCTGAAATTCCCGTACTACTTCTAATGCTGCACCCACAAAAAGCCCGCTGTTTCAGCGGGTTTTTTGTTGGATCCTGCGAGCGTTCGGAGCATTCAGTTGCAGCTAGATATCCGTTGATCAACGTATCTGATGCTTGTGCAGCAAACGGTAGAAGGTCGGCCTGGATATCCCTAACACCTTGGCAGCGATGCTCAAGTTGTCGCTATGACGGTTAAGCACATCGCACAACGCCTGACGTTCTGCCCGGTGTTTGTAGTCTTCCAGCGTGCCCATCGGTGCGGAAACGGCTTGATGGCTGATCAGCCCCAGGTCTCGCGCTTCGATCTGCCGGCCTTCGGCCAGAACCAACCCGCGTCGTACCCGGTTGGCCAGTTCGCGAACATTGCCCGGCCAGTCATGCTTGCCCATGGCTATCAAGGCATCCTCACTGAAGCTGCGCGGACGGCGGCCGGTTTCATGACTGTAGAAATGGGAAAAGTGGTTGGCCAGCATCGACAGATCGCCATTGCGCTCACGCAGGGGCGCGGTCGAGACCTGCAAGACGTTCAGGCGATAATACAGATCTTCGCGAAAGCGCTTCTTCTCGATCGCGGCCTCGAGATCGACGTGGGTCGCGGCCAACACTCGCACATCCACGGGGATCGGCTGACTGCCACCCACCCGCTCGATATGCTTCTCCTGGAGGAAGCGCAACAGGTTCGCCTGTAGTTCAAGAGGCAGGTCACCGATTTCGTCGAGGAACAGCGTACCGCCATTAGCCGCTTCTATTCGCCCGACCTTGCGTTGATGGGCGCCAGTAAAGGCACCCTTCTCGTGGCCGAACAGTTCGGACTGAATCAGGTGCTCGGGAATCGCGCCACAATTGATCGCGACAAAGGGTTTGTTGTGACGCAACGATTGCCGATGCAGCGTGCGGGCGACCAACTCTTTACCTGTTCCGCTTTCGCCGCGAATCAACACTGGAGACTCCGTAGGCGCCAGTTTGCTCAGGAGCTTGCGCAACTCGCGTATTGGCTTGCTGTCACCGAGCAACTCGTGCTCGGGCTGATCGATATGCACCGTGCCCTGCCCGCGAAGACGGGCCATGCCGAAAGCCCTGCCCAGCGTCACCTGGACTCTGGAGACATCGAAAGGCAAGGTATGGAAATCGAAAAACCACTCGCAGACGAAGTCCCCGACATTCTGCAGTCGAAGCACTTCCTGGTTGAGCACGGCGATCCACTCGGTACCGCTGCGGCTGATCACCTCTTTGACGGCGTCCGGGTGCTCGAGATGCCAAGGCTGCAAACGCAACAAGCCTACGTCACACGTTCGGTCGGTGGCGTTTTCCAGCGTGCAGCTGTCAACGTCCCAACCCACGGAGCGTAATCCGGGCAACAGCCGATGGCAGTCGTCGCACGGATCCACCACAAGTAAACGTCTTAAGGCAGGCGCATCGCTCATGACTGTTCCTTGGCGCCAAATTCAGGAAAAATTATTAAAAACAGTCATTTGGCAAACCTGACTGTAACATTAGCAAGAATTTGACAGGGCCTTGTATCGTTTGACTATAGAGCGGCCCTGGTATTAGTTATAAGAAGAGCCTTTGATAATTACCTGACAAGCCCAGGCTTTCCTTCAGTATTCAAAATGACTCGGGCCAACCGGGTATATGAAAGAAAGTTGAAATTTCTTTTGATTGCATGTGACCCGAACCACCCTTGCGGGCATCAGTACAAGTAACCTGCCGAGGGTCAGCCCAACCGTCGGCCTATCACTTGATTGGGCAAACCGAGGGAACATCCAATGAACGCCCCGCTCCGTATCAACGAAGCTCTTCTGATTGCCGACCGCGCATTCCAGCCTTTCCAGTGCGTGGCCTGGGCGCCACAGGACGGCAACGGCGAACTCAGCCTGACCGTTATCGACCGCACCAAAAACAGTATAGGCCGCAAGCTGATCCCGAGCAGCGCCTACACCGACCCGGCACAACTTGAACGCCTGCTCGAACAGGCGCGTGCCGAATTGAGCCAGGAAGGTTACACGCTCCAGTCGTGGTCAATGCCGCATTAATTTTTTTGCGGATTACTCCGGGGTAATCCGCGCCCTTTCCCGTCGTTAATAGGTTGGCTGATCATCGCCAGCTGAACTTATGACATGCCCTTAATTCGAACTTCCGTGTGCCTTTATACATTGCAGGCTTGCCACTGGTTCGAAAAGACACTGTTGTGGCACACAGCGACCCTCCACCTGTTAGTTATGACAGTTGTGCATTCAACCATTCAGGTTTTGAATATTCCCCTTATACAGTCGCCACCCAATTCCCGGATCAGGACGACTCGCAAGGAGATGCGTGCATGTCAATCCAGTCCATTGTGGCTTCACCCTCCACACTCAGTCATGCAGGGAAACTGGATCCTGCATTCGCCACCCAAGGCAAATCCCAGGTGTATTTCGCCGGCAGTCTTTCAAGCATCGCCAATGACATCGCAATAGATTCCCGGGACCGCCTGTTGGTGGCGGCCAAGGTAGGTACCCAGGGCGGCAGTCGCTTCGGTCTGGCTCGCCTGCTGGAGGACGGCTCGGCGGATCTCGCCTTTGGCAATCAAGGCAGTGTCATCGGACAGTTCCAACGAGGTTTCGAAGCCATGGCTGCCAGGGTTCGCGTGCTCCCCGATGAGCGCATTCTGGTCGTCGGCCTGCACTACGACAATACGCACCGCACCCTCCCCGCACTGGCATTGTTTGACCCTCAGGGTCGTCCCGTTCAGGACTTCGGTGACAATGGTCGCTGCATCGTGCGTCTGCCAGGCAATCTCTCCCATGGTATGCGTGACGCCTGGCTTCCACCCGGTGTTCCGGGCGCCGAAGCCTGCGATGTCGACGTTCAAGCAGACGGTCGGATCCTGTTGATGGCCAACCATCACTTCGAACGGGCCGATCATGCCGGCCTGCTCATTCGGCTGAACCCCGACGGATCGCTGGACAGCACATTCAATGGCCGCGGGTTCGTGATCGTCAGGCACTTGCTGATGAACACTTGGCTCAGCAGCCTGAAGAT
The DNA here is from genome assembly GCF_016887925.1 of Pseudomonas sp. MIL9. Lineage (NCBI taxonomy): Bacteria > Pseudomonadati > Pseudomonadota > Gammaproteobacteria > Pseudomonadales > Pseudomonadaceae > Pseudomonas > Pseudomonas sp. MIL9. The sequence goes on from NZ_JAFEHE010000010.1 coordinate 17,583, forward strand.
TCAGCGTGACGGGCGAATCCTTGTGGGCGGGTCGATCAACCTTCCCGGAGAAGGATTGCTGGCCCGTTATCGCGCGGACGGCAGTCTCGACACCCATTTTGCCGTGGACGGCTTCATGAGTTTCGAGGCGCGGGGGCATAGCGCTCAGGTCAACCAGATCGTCCAGCAAGACAATGGCGACGTGCAGTGTTTTGGCAGCAGTCGTGAGCCGATGCACTGCCTGGCCTTGAAAGTCCACGTCAATGGCCGCCCGGACAGTCACTGCAACGGCGGGCAACCGCAATTGCTGGAAATCGCCCATAACGGTTGCCAATGGACCGCCGCACAGGCGCAACCGGACGGCAGTGTGGTGGTAGCCGGCGCAACCATTGGTGGCGTCGAGGCCGACTTTCTGCTGGGTCGATACGCGCCTGACGGCCAGCTCGACCGGGACTTTGGCGATGGCAACGGTTGGGTTCGCACCCGTCTCGGTCGCAGCCTGGACACCGCCACCTCGGTGGCCGTGCAGCGTGATGGAAACATTGTCGTGGGGGGTTATTCCCTGGACGGCCACTATCGGGCGATCGTCGCCCGTTACCTGGCTTAGCCCACTGTATTTTTCCTACACTTGATCTTCCCTTCCGCTTACGGCAAGTTGCGCGCTTCTTAATACAAGGAGCAGCCAATGTCCGGCTCGATGGCCCAGGCGTTCGCGCGTAATTTTCTGGGCAACTCACCCCGCTGGTACAAGGTTTGTATTGTCGGTTTCCTGATTCTCAATGCCCTGGTGCTGTGGACAGCAGGTCCGGTGGCAGCCGGCTGGTTGCTGGTGCTGGAATTCATATTCACCCTGGCCATGGCGCTCAAGTGTTATCCACTGATGCCTGGCGGCTTGCTGCTCGTCGAAGCGTTGTTGCTGAAAATGACCACGCCACAGGCGCTCTATGACGAGCTGGTGCACAACTTTCCGGTGATCCTGCTGCTGATGTTCATGGTGGCCGGCATCTACTTCATGAAAGACCTGCTGTTGTTCCTGTTCTCGCGGTTGCTGCTTGGGGTCCGCTCCAAGGCGCTGCTGTCGTTGATGTTTTGCTTTTTGTCAGCGTTCCTGTCGGCCTTTCTCGACGCCCTGACCGTGACAGCCGTCATCATCAGTGCCGCCGTCGGTTTTTACTCGGTGTACCACCGGGTGGCCTCGGGCACCGATCCGCGCCAGGACGGCGAGTACGGCGATGATCGACACCTGCCTTCCCTGCATCATGGCGATCTCGACCAGTTTCGTGCGTTTCTGCGCAGCCTGCTGATGCACGGTGCCGTCGGTACGGCGCTGGGTGGCGTGTGCACGCTGGTGGGTGAACCGCAGAACCTGCTGATCGGCCATGAAATGGGCTGGCATTTTTCCGAGTTCTTCCTGAAAGTCGCTCCGGTTTCACTCCCTGTCCTGGTCGCGGGTCTGGTCACCTGCGTCCTGCTGGAAAAATTGCGCTGGTTCGGCTACGGCACCTTGCTGCCGGACAACGTCCGCGCCGTGCTGGCCAATTACGCCGCCGAGGACAACGCCGAACGCACCTCGCAACAGCGTGCAGCCCTCATCGTACAGGGCGCGGCCGCACTGATCCTGATTGCCGGCCTGGCCTTTCATGTGGCGGAAGTGGGCTTGATCGGTTTGATGGTGATCGTGCTGATCACAGCGCTCACCGGCATCACCGATGAACACCGTCTCGGTAACGCGTTTAAGGATGCGATGCCATTCACCGCGCTACTGGTGGTGTTTTTCGCCGTGGTGGCAGTGATTCACGATCAACAACTGTTCACGCCATTGATCCAATGGGTGCTGGCGCTGCCTGCCGATCAACAACCGGGCATGCTGTTCATCGCTAACGGGTTGCTCTCGGCCATCAGTGACAACGTGTTCGTGGCGACCATCTACATCACCGAAGTGAAACAGGCGTTCCTTTCCGGGCACATGAGCCGTGAGCATTTCGAGACGCTGGCCATCGCGATCAACACCGGCACCAACTTGCCGAGCGTGGCGACACCCAATGGTCAGGCTGCGTTTCTGTTTCTGCTGACGTCGGCGATTGCACCGCTGGTTCGCCTGTCGTATGGACGGATGGTGTGGATGGCGCTGCCCTATACGGTAGTGATGGGTGGTCTTGGTTGGTATGCCGTGAGCTTCTGGCTCTAACACTGCCCCAAAAAACGTGGGAGCGAGCCTGCTCCCACGACTGGGTCTATAGGGTTATCGAGGGAGAATATACCGCTCAATCGCCCGAGCCGCACCGTCCTCGGTATTGGCGCACGTCACCACATCGGCCTGGCGTCTGACTTCTTCCTCGGCCTGCCCCATGGCGATCGACAGACCGGCGCGATGGAACATGGCCGGATCATTACCGCCATCGCCCATGGCCGCCGTCTGTTGCAGCGGAACACCGAGAAACCCGGCCAATGTCGCGAGGGCGTCACCCTTGTTGGCACGCGTCGCGGTCACGTCCAGATACACCGGCTGCGAACGCGAAACCTGGGCCTGCCCTTCCACCAGCGGTAACAACCGCGCCTCCAGCTCAACCAGCAACTCGGCGTTGCTGCTGGCGGCGACGATCTTGTCGATGCGAGCAAGAAACGGCTCGAAACTGTCGACGCTCACCGGTGGGTATCCCAGCCCGTGCTGCTCTCGCGGCACCATGGGGCCGCTAGGATCTTTCACCAGCCAGTCGCCACCACTGAACACCCACACCTCGATATCCGGCTGATCGGCGAACAATGCCAGGGCAATCAACGCCGCCGTGGCAGGCAAGTAATGCGCGACCAGCAAACTGCCATCCGGATTGACGATCGTGCCGCCATTGAAGGCCGCCGTCGGCAAGTCGACGCCCAGGGCCTCGATCGCCTGCAACATGGCTTTGGGGGGCCGGCCGGTGGCGAGACTGAACAGCACCCCGGCCTCACGCAACGCGCGTACCGCGTCGATGGTGCGCTGACTGAGGCTGTGATCGGGCAGCAGCAACGTGCCGTCCATGTCACTGAGCAAAAAACGGATGGGTTGTTGCGCCACCTCACTCATCCGAGGCCATGCCAGACGCGACCGTCGCGAGCCAGCAACTCTTCGGCGGCCTGCGGCCCGTTTTCACCCGCGGTATAGCTCTGCACCGTTGAGTCCTGCTGCCAGGCGTCAAGGAACGGTTGTACGGCCCGCCAGCCGTTCTCGATATTGTCGGCGCGCTGGAACAGCGTCTGATCGCCGGTCAGGCAGTCATAGATCAAGGTTTCGTAGCCGGTGGACGGCTGCATTTCAAAGAAATCCTTGTAGGCGAAGCCCAGTTCTATGTTTTCCATCTTCAGTGCCTGGCCAGGCCGTTTGGCCAGCAGATCGAACCACATGCCTTCATTGGGCTGAATCTGGATTCGCAGATAGGTCGGTGCAAGCTCTTCGACCTCGGTATCACGGAACTGCGCATAGGGCGCAGGCTTGAAGCAGATGACGATTTCGGTGTCGCGTACGCTCATGCGCTTGCCGGTGCGCAGGTAAAACGGCACGCCGACCCAGCGCCAATTGTCGATCATGACCTTCAGGGCCACGTAGGTTTCGGTGTTGCTGTCCGGCGCGACCTTGTCTTCCTGGCGATACCCCGGCAGTGGCTTGCCGTCGACTTCGCCGGCGGTGTATTGACCGCGTACCGAATTGATCCGGGCGTCTTCGACCGACCAGGGACGGATCGCGCCGACCACCTTGGCTTTCTCGCCACGAACCGCATCGGCGCCAAAGGCCGCCGGAGGCTCCATGGCCACCATCGCCAGCAACTGGAACAGGTGATTGGGCACCATGTCCCGCAGGGCGCCGGTGTGCTCATAAAAACTGCCACGGGTTTCCACGCCGACGGTTTCGGCGGCAGTGATCTGCACGTGGTCGATGTAATGGTTGTTCCAGAATGCTTCGAACAGGCTGTTGGAAAACCGGCTGACCAGAATGTTCTGCACGGTTTCCTTGCCCAGATAGTGATCGATCCGGTAGATCTGCTTTTCCGTCATGACATTGAGCAGGCATGCGTTCAAGGCTTCGGCGGTTTGCAGATCGGACCCGAAAGGCTTTTCGATCACCACTCGCCTGAAGGATTCCGGGCTCTCTTCCAGCAAACCGGAAGCACCGAGCCGGCGGACCACCTCAGTGAAAAAGCGCGGCGCGGTGGCCAGGTAGAACACCGCATTGTCAGTGCCACTGGCGGCGATTTTTGCCCCCAGCGCTTGATAAGTGCTGTCGTCCAGGAAATCGCCCTGGACGTAGCTGATGCCTTTGGCGAGTTTGGCCCACACGTGCGGGTCAAGGGCCTGATCGCCCTTGCCGACTTTCGCGGCCGCCTCGTTGCGAATGAAGTCTTCGAGTTTTTGCGCGAAGCCTTCATCGCTGATGGCGTTGTGGTCAACGCCGATGATCCGCAGTCCATCCCCGAGTAACCCGTCGCGCTTGAGGTTATACAGCGCCGGCATCAGCAGGCGCTTGACCAGGTCGCCATGGGCGCCAAACAGAAACAGCGTGGTCGGTGGCGTGGGTTCTGCCTTGGATTTTCTGCGGATCACATGGGTCATTTTTTCGGTGTCTCCACATGACCGCCAAAGCCGAAGCGCTGGGCCGAGAGAATTTTGTCGCCAAAGGTGCCTTGCCCACGGGAACGGTAGCGGGAGAACAGCGAGTTCGACAGTACCGGAACCGGTACCGCTTGCTCCATGGCCGCTTCGATGGTCCAGCGGCCTTCACCGCTGTCCGCCACAGAACCGGAGTAGCCGTCGAGTTTCGGGTCGCTGGCCAGGGCGTCGGCGGTCAGGTCGAGCAGCCAGGACGACACCACGCTGCCACGACGCCAGACTTCGGCGATGTCCGCGACGTTCAAGTCGAAACGCTGGTCTTCCGGCAGGTTGGTGCTGGCCTTGGTCTTGAGAATGTCGAAACCTTCGGCGAAGGCCTGCATCATTCCGTACTCGATACCGTTGTGAATCATCTTCACGAAATGCCCGGCACCCGCCGGACCGGCATGGATGTAGCCGTGCTCGGCGCGATTGTCATCGGATTTGCGGTCCCTGGTGCGCGGGATGTCGCCCATGCCCGGCGCCAGGCTCTTGAACAGCGGGTCGAGGCGCTCAACGGTCCCGGCGTCGCCACCGATCATCATGCAGTAACCGCGTTCCAGGCCCCACACGCCGCCGGAAGTGCCGACATCAATGTAATGCAGGCCTTTTTCCGAGAGGGTTTTCGCGCGACGGATATCGTCCTTATAGAAGGTGTTGCCGCCGTCGATGATGGTATCGCCGGCTTCGAGCAGGTTGCTCAGGGTGTCGATGGTGTCTTCGGTCGGCGCGCCCGCCGGCAGCATGACCCAGACCGCTCGTGGTTTGGCCAGGCCAGCGACCAGGGCTGGCAAATCGGCAACCCCGGTGGCGCCCTCTTCGCTCAACGCGTCGACGAAGGCGGTATTGCGGTCGTACACAACGGTGGTGTGCCCGTTGAGCATCAGGCGCCGCGCAATATTACCGCCCATGCGGCCCAGTCCAATAATCCCGAGTTGCATGTGCTGATGCTCCCTACTACAAATAAAAGTGTGTCAAAGGTTATAGCCCAACGCGACTAATGAAGCTTAGTCCAGAGCGTCGGAATGAAGTTTCCGGGCATTGTGCCCGATCCAGACTGATAACGTCGGGAATCGTGCCGAAGACACAACGACCGCAAAAAATAAAAAAGTTCCCTTCGGGAGCGAAAGAAATCAAAATCGGCGCCGATAGTAGATCAGCCGCTGATATGGGCGGATCTACAGTTGAGACACGCCATTTGCGAGGTGAGCAATGGGCACAGTACACACCGCACTGCCAGCACAAACCCTTTATGTCACTGTCCGTCGCGATGAATTGCGCCAGTTGAAAGACGAACGCGATCAGTTGAAACACGAATTGGCGCAATTGCGCTTGCTGCTCCAGGGTCAACAGCCCTTTCCCTTGACTCAGGGCGCCCCCCACGCCTGACCTCCCTCGCTCAAATCGGAAGCAGCTCAGCCCTGCTTCCGATGCAGGGTAGCCTTTCGTCTACCCTGCCAACTCACGAATTTTTCACATTTGCTTGGTAATACTCTGGCCCCCTTTAATTGTCGTGGCCACCTCTTGCGTGCGCCTCCCGTCTGTCGCCCCCCCCTCTGACTGACGGTGATGAACTCTGGCTGGAGCGTTGAATGTTTTGGTTTAAGCGCAGCGATGTGGCTGTGAAAGGTTTCGATTGGACCGCCCTTCTCTGGATGTTTCTGTTCTTCTGGTATTTCTCCGGCATCACCCAACTGCTGATCCAGTTGACGGGCACTTCGGGTTTCTCCGGGTTCCGCCAAGCGTTCTTCATGAGTGCCCTTTGGCTTGCGCCAATGCTGCTGTTCCCGAAAAAAACACGCGTCATGGCAGCGGTGATCGGCGTGGTGTTGTGGGCCTGCTCCATGGCGAGCCTGGGTTACTTCTTCATCTATCAGCAGGAATTTTCCCAAAGCGTCATCTTCATCATGTTCGAGTCGAACGTGTCTGAAGCCGGCGAGTACATGACCCAGTACTTCGCCTGGTGGATGGTGCTCGCGTTCCTCGCGCATACCGCGTTTGCCTATTTCCTCTGGACGCGCCTGCGCCCCGTGTACCTGCCCCGTGGCAAGGCATTGGTGGCCGCGACCGCCATTCTGGTGGCAGTGGTCGGTTATCCCCTGATGAAACAGACGGTGCGGGCAGGCAGTTTCGCGCAAGGATTCGATAAATTCGAAAGTCGCATCGAGCCTGCTGTGCCGTGGCAAATGGCCGTGGCTTATCACCGTTACCGGGACACCCTGGCCGGCATGCAGGACATGCTCAAAAGCGCCAGCACGATCCCGCCGCTGCATAACCTGAAGGACGCGATGGCCAACCAGCCCGCGACCCTGGTACTGGTCATCGGCGAGTCCACCAACCGTCAGCGCATGAGTCTGTACGGCTATCCCCGGGAAACCACGCCGGAACTGGACAAACTCAAGGATCAACTGGCGGTTTTCGACAACGTCATCACGCCGCGCCCGTACACGATCGAGGCGCTGCAACAGGTGCTGACCTTCGCCGACGAAGAACACCCGGACTTGTACCTGACGACGCCGTCGCTGGTCAGCATGATGAAACAGGCGGGTTACAAAACCTTCTGGATCACCAATCAGCAGACCATGACCAAGCGCAACACGATGCTCACGACCTTCTCCGAGCAGGCCGACGAGCAGGTGTACCTGAACAACAACCGCAACCAGAATGCCGCCCAATACGACGGCGACGTGATCGAGCCATTCAACAAGGCCCTGGCCGACGCGGCACCGCGCAAGTTGATTGTGGTGCACTTGCTGGGCACGCACATGAGCTACCAGTACCGCTATCCTGCGTCCTTCGACAAGTTCAAGGACCGTAACGGCGTACCGGCGGGCGTGCGCGACGATCAGGTGCCCACCTACAACAGCTATGACAACGCGGTGCTGTACAACGACTTCGTGGTGTCGAGCCTGATCAAGGACTACGCCAAGTCTGATCCGAACGGCTTCCTGCTGTACCTCTCCGATCATGGTGAAGACGTTTTCGATTCCGTCGGCCATGGCACGCTGGGGCGCAACGAAAACAAGCCGACAGCACCGATGTACACCATTCCGTTCATGGCCTGGGCCTCGCCGAAATGGCGCGAAACCCATGACTGGAGTTTTGCCGGCGATCTGGGGCGCCCTTACAGCAGCTCGCAACTGATCCACACCTGGGCCGACCTGGCCGGCCTGAGTTTCGATGAACTGGATCGCAGCAAGAGCCTGGTCAGCGACAGCTTCAAGCCACGGCCCTTGCTGATCGGCAATCCGTACGAGCGCCAACAGCGACCATTGATCGACTTCAGCCTGATGAAACCCAAGACAGCGTCTACCGTCGTTCAGCAGTAAACCTTTTCAGGGGGCCGGTTCCGGCCCCTTTTTCTTGCGCGCGTGCGCGAGGCCGAGCGGGCCACGGCGTGCCTCCTGCCCGGCAATTGGCGGGCACTGACGAGCCGCCCCCGATAAACCGGCGACATTCAGCCTGGACAGGAAACTGGACTTGAAACGCCAGACCTCGCCAATTCCCTTTTAATGGAATCGGCGGATAATCGGGATTCGACTTCGATTCATTGATTCATGGACGAATGGCATCCGACAGCTGTTAGTGGGAGGCACACCATGAAACGTATTACGTTGGCCCTCGCCGTCCTGATGACACTTGGCTCCACCTGCGCCTTTGCCGAAGGCGGAGCCGAACGCATGCGGTACTACTACGAAACCCTGCGATACAACCAGCAACTGGCGTTGGGCAGCGCCACGCAAAGCCAGACGACGCCAATGCGGGTCCCGGACGATCAAACCGCGCAGGTGACCGAGTCCTACAGACCGAAATGATTGTTACACCTCTGACTGTCCTGCTCTGCAGTCAGAGTCGATCATTGGGCGTCCTGATGGGCGCCCCTTTTTTGCCATGATCAGAGCACCTTGATCAAAGCGCCTTGATCCAGAACATCATGCGCCCGTGCGCCGGATCGAACTCGCCCGGGGCAAAACCGAACTTGCCATACGACGCCTGGGCCACCGCATTGCCCTCCAGCACCTCCAGTGTGATTTTGCAGCAGCCACGCTGGCGGGCGATCTCCTCGACCTTCTGCAACATCCGCTGGCTCAGTCCCAATCCGCGAAACTTCGGCACCACCGCCACATCGTGAACATTGACCAACGGCCGGCAGGCGAAGGTCGAAAAACCTTCGAAACAGTTGACCAGCCCGGCCGGCTCGCCGCCGACAAAGGCCAACACGCTGAAGGCATGGGGACGCTTGGCCAGCTCGCCCGGCAGGTGTTCCAGCACACTGGCAGGCAAGGAGTGACCGCCCCCCATCGGGTCTTCGGCGTAACTGTTCAACACCAGACAGATGGCTTCGGCATGCACCGGATTGGTATAGCTGGCTTGCAGTACTAGTATTTCCGCGGAATCCATTTCCATCCTCGTTTGCAATAGCCCCATCGCGTTGTTCGCGCTGGAAGGCCGGGTGAAGATATCGTGGGCGCCCCTGCAAATCAAAGGATCGCAGGCTCAATGCCCCCAAATCAAAGCCTCGGTCCAGCCCAACTCGGCAAAATCCACGGCCCGCAGATGCGATTCGCCGACACAGAAAAACTCATCCAGCTGTGGCGGCTCGACTGAAGTGGCGCTGAGCATCCCGTGGACCTGACCGCGATGGTGAATCTGGTGCTCGAACAGGTGCGACAACAGGCGCAGACGGCTCTCGTGCTGTGGCGTGTCCCGGGCGATGGTCACGGTCCTGCTCAGGTCCGCATCGCGCATTTGCTCGCAGTAGGCGATCAAGCGTCGATCGACATGGGATTGCTCGCGCATGAGGTCGACGGCCTGGGTGTGCGGCTCGTCGTCCTTGAAAAAAACGTAGCAATCGGGGTGCGGCTCATCGCCGCGCAACTCGCGCTCAAGGGCATCCACATAAAACCAGTCACAGGTCAGGATATGGTTGAGGGTCGCGCGGAGACTGGGAAAGAAACTGGTGCGCGGCGCCGCCAGCTCATCCTGGCTCAACTGGCACCAGGCCTTGGCCAGTCGATGGTTGGCCCAGGCGTTCTGGTAGGCCATGGTCAGCAAATGGTGTGACAGCGGTTGATTCATCTTCACGCCTCCTGGTTCTCACGCCTCGGCGAAGCGTTGCAGCTGCATCTCCTGCAGGCGACTGAGGGTGCGGCGGAACGGGAACTCCAGATAGCCCTGGGTGTAGAGCGAGTCCATGGGCACCTGCGCTTCAAGGTACAGCGGCACCTTGCGGTCGTAGCACTCATCCACCAGGGCGATGAACCGGCGCACGCCGTCATCATGCACCGACAACTGCGGCAACTCGCGATCGCCGGCCACCACTCGCTCGACCCCATCCTCAGTGCCACGGGCTATGCGCCCTTCGCGTTTTCGAGCACTGAGATTGGGTACGTCGCTCAACAGGATAGCGCTGAAGGTGTCACACAGGGCCATGAAATCCATGGCGGAGAACGGCTGTTCACAGAGGTCGGCGTAACGACACCAGACGACGCCCCGGCTGGCCTGCACCACATTGAGCGAGCGGTAGCCAACCTGGATCGGAGCGCTGGAAACCGCCTGACCGACGGTCAACGCCTTGAACACATCGCCAAGGGCACTCGATTGTCCGGGCGTGGCCACCCAATAACGCTGCAAGCCCTGCCCCGGATGCAGGCGATGGTCTTCCCCGCCATCCACCGCAATCACCTGCATGTGCTGCTTGATCGCCGCAATGGCGGGCAGGAAACGGTCGCGATTGAAGCCGTCGGCGTACAACTGGTCGGGCGGCAGGTTGGAGGTGCAGACCACCACCACGCCCTGCTCGAACATGACCTGGAACAAGCGCCCGAGAATGATGGCGTCACCGATGTCGTTGACGAACAGCTCGTCGAAGCACAGCACCCGCACTTCTTCGGCCAGCTCCCGAGCCAGTGCCTTCAAGGGGTCGGCAGTGCCGGTCAGTTGAAACGAACGCTGATGCACCCAGCCCATGAAGTGGTGGAAGTGCTGGCGCCGGGCCGGCACCCGCAGGTGTTGGTAAAACTGGTCCATCAACCAGGTTTTACCGCGCCCGACCGGGCCCCAGAGGTACACGCCCATGATCGGTGCCCGACCTTCATGCAAGGCTTCGTGGCACTTTTGCAACGCCCAGACGGCATGTTCCTGGGCTTCGTCCTGGACGAAACCCTTTTGTTCGATGGCGTGTTGCCAGGCGCTGAGAGGGGAGTCGACATTCATGCGCGGCAGTATGCCACTCGTCAGCGTTGTCTTCACTGAAATGTCTCAGAGGATTCTGCATCGTGCAGCCAAGTGACGAGCAGCTGGCGCGTCTCGATGAAGTCAGCGATGTGCCGAAGGGCATGCCCCACGAAACCCTGGCGGGCTAGGCGCCGCGGTTCAGCGGGGGCAAGCCCCTGGACCAGCCCACAATCCCCGTCGCCTGATACACCGCCATCGCGAGCAGGCTCGCTCCCACAAGGAATTGTCGGTGTACGTCGATTCCAGGTCCGCCACAAACCCTGTGGGAGCCGGCTTGTCGGGTCGCCGCATCGCAGCGATGGCGTCAGCACATTCAACATTGATTTCGCCTGACATGCCGCCATCGCGAGCAGGCTCGCTCCCACAGGTTTTTCGGGCGTTCACCCATTCCGGCTACACCGCCAGCCAAGTCCCGGATCGCGTTCAGCGGTCGACCTTGTGCCTGGCCGCGTACAAGCACAGCATTTCCATCGCCAGGGTCGCGGCCGCCAGGGAGGTGATGTCGGCGCTGTCATAGGCCGGCGCCACTTCCACCACGTCCATGCCCACCAGATTGATCCCGCGCAAACCGCCGAGAATCTCCAGCGCCTGCACCGTGCTCAATCCGCCACACACCGGTGTTCCAGTGCCCGGAGCGAAGGCCGGGTCGAGGCAGTCGATGTCGAACGTCAGGTACACCGGGTGGTCGCCGACCCGTGCGCGGATGGCTTCGACGATCGCGTCCACACCACGCCGATGCACTTGCCGTGCGTCCAGCACTTCAAAGCCCTGGTGATCGTCGTTGGTGGTGCGCAAACCGATCTGCACCGACCGCGAAGGATCGACCAGCCCCTCCTTGGCGGCGTGCCAGAACATCGTGCCGTGGTCGATGCGCTTGCCCTCCTCGTCCGGCCAGGTGTCGCTATGGGCGTCGAAGTGAATCAGCGACAGCGCGCCGTGCTTGCGGGCGTGGGCCTTGAGCAGCGGGTAGGTGATGAAATGATCACCGCCGAAGGTCAGCATCGCGCTGCCGGCATTGAGGATGTGTTCGGCATGGGCTTCGATGCATTCCGGCGTCGACTGCGGCGAACCGAAATCGAAGTCGCAATCGCCAAAGTCAACCACCGCCAGATGATCGAACGGGTCGAACGTCCACGGCCAGTGGCGTTCCCAGGCGATGCCGGTGGACGCGGCGCGGATGCCCCGTGGTCCGAAGCGAGCCCCGGGACGGTTACTGGTGGCCGTGTCGAACGGCACGCCGCTGACCGCGACGTCGACACCGCGTAAATCGCGACTGTAGCGACGACGCATGAAGCTGGTGATACCGGCGTAGGTACTTTCGGCGGCAGTGCCGTAAAGGCTGTCGCGGGTGATGGCTTGGTCGTTCTGTGCTGGGACGTCCATTGAAGGTTCCTTGTTATTGGCGGCTACGGAAAGCGGTCCACATACGAGTGCGCTGACGCATGTCCTTGAGGCTCATGCTGCGGTCGGCGTACAGGCGGTCACGAATGTCGGCGGGCGGATAGATATCCGGATCGGTGCGCACCGCCTCATCCACCAGCGGCGTGGCCGCCTGGTTGGCCGTGGCGAAGAACAGCGTGTTGGTCAATGAGGCGACGGACTCGGGGCGCAACATGAACTCGATGAACTGGCGGGCGGCTTCTGGGTGTGGTGCGTCCTTCGGGATCGCCAGGTTGTCTTGCCAGACGAGGGTGCCTTCCTTGGGAATCCGGTAAGCAATTTCGTACGGCTTGCTGGCCTTGCGCGCCTGATCCGCGGCCATGCTGGCATCGCCGTTATAAGCCAGTGCCAGGCAGATGCTGCCGTTGGCCAGGTCGTTGATCTGCCGCCCGCTGGCGACGTACAGCACCGACGGCTGCAATTGATGCAACAACGCCTGCGCCGCATCCAGATCATTCTTGTCGGTGCTGTAAGGGTCTTTGCCCAGGTAGTGCAAGGCCAGGCCGATCACTTCCTGCGGCGAATCAATGATCGCGACGCCACAGTCCTTGAGCTGGCTGGCGTATTCCGGTTTGAAGAGCAGATCCAGGCTGTTGAGCGGCACGTTCGGCAGGCGCTTGCGCACGGCTTCGACATTCATTCCCAGCCCCAGGGTGCCCCAGGTGTAGGGCACGCCATATTGATTGCCGGGATCGACCGCAGCGAGTTTCTCCAACAGGTCCGGATCAAGATTCGCGTAGCCCTTGAGGCCTTCATGGGGTATCGCTTTCAGCGCGCCCGCCGCCAGGCCACGCGCCAGTACGCTGGACGACGGCACGACCACGTCATAGCCGCTGCCACCGGTGAGCAGCTTGGTTTCAAGCACTTCAGGCGCATCGAAAGTGTCGTAGCGCACATGAATGCCCGTTTCCCGCTCGAAACGTTGCAAGGTTTCGGGGGCAACGTAATCGGCCCAGCTGTAGAGATTGACGACTTTGTCTTCAGCCTGGGCCGAGGCGGCCACGGCCAGGAGCAACGCGGGTAAACACAGCTTGAGCTTGGGAGCCATGACGAACACCTGACAAGAGGAAGTGACTGCAGGATGCGTCGTCGGATACATTGGTGAAATATCAAGTTTATTAACCTGACATTACCCAGGAGTAATGTTTGATGCTCGGTCAACTCCACGATCTGGACCTGCAACTGCTGCGCCTGTTCGTCAGCGTGGTGGATTGCGGCGGCTTCAGCGCGGCCCAGGGCGAACTGGGCTTGAGCCAGTCAAGCATCAGCCAGCAAATGGCCAGGCTGGAAACCCGGCTCGGCTATCGCCTGTGCAGTCGTGGCAAGGGCGGATTCAAGATCACCCCCAAGGGCGAACAGTTGCTCTCGGCCACCAAGGCTTTGTTCGAATCCATCGAAGCGTTCCGCCATCAATCCAACGGCGTGGCCGGAAGATTGATCGGCGAGGTGCGTCTGGGCCTGTCCGAAGCGCTGGATCAATCGGTGCTGCAACAGGTGGCCGGTGCGATCCGGCGTTTCCGTGAGCGAGACGAATCGGTGCGCATCGAGTTGATCAGCGCGATGCCCGGCGAAATGGAGCGCTTGTTGCTGCAACAGCGGCTGGACCTGGCCATCGGCTATTTCTCCCAGGTACAAAGCGCTTTCGACTACCGCCAGTTGTTCAGCGAAACCCAGCACCTGTATTGCGCCCCCGGTCATCCGCTGTTCGACAATGACGCGCCGGTTGATCAGGCATTGCAGGCCTGCGACCGGGTCGATCACCCCTACCGCTTCCTGCGCAGCGACGAGCCGTTCCAGGGCAAATTGTGTTCGGCGCGCTCGGAGCAGGTCGAAGGCACCCTCGCCTTTATCCTGTCCGGCAAGCACGTCGGGTATCTGCCCAGCCACTTCGCCCGAAGCTGGGAAGACAAAGGCTTGCTGCGAGTCGTACGCCGTGAAGGCATGAGCTTCGAGGTAGCGTTTCACCTGGCCCGTCATCGCGCCCGGGTCCCGGGGGATGCCCAGAAGGCGCTTGAAGAGGATTTGCTCGCGGCGTTTGCCTGAACAGCGAATGCCTCTGTAGGAACGAACTTGCTCGCGATGGATTTGAGAACACCGCGGGGTGTCTGACTCCCCGCGTTTTCGTGGACGTCCATCGCGAGCAGGCTCGCTCCCACGGGGATTGTGCGCGGTTTCGGGGCTTTGCTCGCCACAAAAGGGGCTTTCTGGCATCCTGCGCCTCCATTTTCTGACCCGGCCCGCCCTCTGGCTTGCACACCCCCATGACTGCTTCTGAAAAACCGCCTGCCCCGCGCCACAACGACCTGATCTATGGCCTCAACGATCGCCCGCATCTGACCGCCACCGTCTTCGCCGCCCTGCAACATGTGCTCGCCAGTTTCGTTGGCATCATCACCCCGACACTGATCATGGGCAGCGCCCTGGGCCTGCACAGCGAAATCCCTTACCTGATCAGCATGGCCCTGTTCGTCTCGGGCCTGGGCACCTTCGTTCAGGCGCGGCGTTTCGGGCCGGTAGGTTCCGGCCTGTTGTGCCTGCAAGGCACCAGTTTTTCGTTCATCAGCGTCATCCTCAGCGCCGGTTTCATGGTCAAGGCCCGAGGGGGCGGCACCGATGAAATTCTCTCGACGATTTTCGGCGTGTGCTTTTTCGCCGCGTTCATCGAAGTGGTGTTGAGCCAGTTCATCGGCAAACTGCGCATGCTGATCACCCCGGTGGTGACCGGCACGATCATCACCCTCATGGGGCTGTCGCTGATCAAGGTCGCCATGACCGACATCGCCGGCGGTTTCGGCGCCAGCGACCTGGGTGCAGCCAGCCACCTGGGCCTGGCGGCGCTGGTGCTCGGGACGATCGTGGTGCTGAACCGGGTCGATGTGCCGTTCCTGCGTCTCGGCGCCATTGTCATTGGCCTGACCCTGGGCTACGGGGTCGCCTGGCTATTGGGCCACGTCGACTTCGCCAGCCTGCCGGCCGTGCCGCTGATGAGCGTTCCGATGCCGTTCAAGTACGGGTTCTCCTTCGATTGGGTGGCGTTCGTGCCGGTGGCGGTGATTTTCCTGGTCTCGCCACTGGAAGCGGCCGGTGACTTGACGGCCAACTCGATGATTTCCCGGCAGCCGGTCAAAGGCCCGGTGTACATCCGCCGCATCAAGTCCGGGCTGCTGGCCGACGGCCTCAACTCGGCCATGGCCGCGGTGTTCAACAGCATGCCGATGGTGACGTTCGCCCAGAATAACGGTGTGATTCAACTGACTGGCGTGGCCAGCCGTTACGTGGCGTTTTTCATTGCCGGCCTGTTGGTGCTCCTGGGGTTGTTCCCGATAATCGGCGCGGTGCTGCAACTGATGCCCAAACCGGTGCTCGGCGGTGCTGAGCTGGTGATGTTCGGCACCGTGGCAGTGGCCGGGATCAAGATCCTCGCCGAAGCCGGACTGCATCGGCGCAACATGCTGATCGTCGCGATTTCCCTGGGCATGGGCCTGGGCGTGGCGGCAGTACCAGAAGTCCTGCGTGAACTGCCCCAGGCCCTGCACAACATTTTCGAGTCGCCCATCACCGTCGGCGCGCTGTGCGCTATCGTTCTGAATATCTTCCTGCCTGAAGAGTTCATCGAGCTGGAAGAGGACGAGTTCGACCCCGAGGCCTCGGTGCTGCAAGTGATGCAGAATCCCGATGTCCCGCCCCGGGGTGAACCCCAAACGCCTGCGGGTGTCGCACAGTTGAACCGCTAGATCGCGCTCAAGGGCCGAGTCGCTGGTGGTTCAGCCCTTTTCTCCACGAGAGCACGTCAATGCGCAGTGTCCAAGCGGTCCTACTTTCCCTCCTGTTGCTCTGCCTGAGCGCCTGTAGCTCGCTCCCCAACAGCGATCCGCTGAACGTCAACGTCGTCGGCATCCAGCCGCTGCAAGGCCAGGATATGGAAGTTCGTTTCGCCGTGAAGATTCGCGTGCAGAACCCCAATGGCACCAACGTCAACTACAACGGTGTGGCACTGGACCTGGAAATCAACGGTCAACCCTTCGCCTCCGGGGTCAGCGATCAGGCCGGTTCAATTTCGCGCTATTCCGAGACCGTGTTGACCGTGCCGGTCAGCGTGTCGGCCTTCTCGGTGCTGCGGCAGACCATTGGGTTGAGCCAGGTACAAACCCTGAACAACCTGCCCTACGTCCTGCGCGGCAAGTTGGCCGGTGGCCTGTTCGGCACCACGCGCTTCATGGACAGCGGCAAACTCAGCCTGCCAGGGCCGATGACCGGCAGCCGCTAGGCCCGTTTTCGGCAGGAGCGAGCTTGCTCGCTCCTGCAGGTGTCATGCGCTGAACTTCACGCCGGGCCTGGCCCGCTCATCCACTGTCAACTCGAACACATCCGGGCGCGCATAGTGGCCCACCACGTCGTAGTCGTAACGGGCGCGGACCAGATCATCGGTGTCGATTTCAGCCGTGAGCAAACCTGGCCCGTCACGTAACGGCCCTGCCAGAATGTCGCCCATGGGGCCGACGATCACGCTGCCACCGGCAATCAGCGGTCGCTGCGCCGGCCAGTTGGCAATGTCCAAGCCCAGGGCTTGCGGCGAATCCTGGACCTGACAGGCGCTGACCACAAAGCAGCGGCCCTCATGGGCGATATGGCGCATGCTGATCTGCCACATCTCCCGTTCGTCCACGGTCGGCGCGCACCATACTTCAATGCCTTTGGCGTACATCGCGGTGCGCAGTAGCGGCATCATGTTTTCCCAGCACACCACCGCCCCAATCCGCCCGACCTGGCTGTCGATCACCGGCAGGGTCGAACCATCGCCCTTGCCCCAGATCAGGCGCTCGGTGCCGGTGGGCATCAGCTTGCGGTGCTTGGCGACCAGCCCGGCCTGCGGGTCGAAATACAGCGCGGTGCAGTACAAGGTGCTGCCGGCACGCTCGATCACGCCAATGACCAGGTTGGCGCCCGTGCGCGCCGACAATCCGGCCAGCGCATCCGTCTCCACCCCAGGTACATCAATGGCGTTGGCGAAATAGCGGGCGAAGGCTTCGCGGCCCTCGGGCAATCTGTAGCCTAATTGGGTGCCAAAGCCCTCACCTTTTGGATAACCGCCCAGCAAGGCTTCAGGCATCACCACCAGCGCAGCGGCGGATTCGATGATTGCGTTTTCATACGACAGGATCTGTTCCAGGGTTTCGCCCTTGCCACCGGGCAAGGCGCCAATTTGCAGGGCGGCAACAATTGATTTGGGCATCGCGGTCACTCCATTCACATCAGGTGTTGCTGATTCTCCGGCCTCACGCAATCATGAATAAAGCCCCATTCAC
Source organism: Pseudomonas sp. MIL9 (assembly GCF_016887925.1). NCBI lineage: Bacteria > Pseudomonadati > Pseudomonadota > Gammaproteobacteria > Pseudomonadales > Pseudomonadaceae > Pseudomonas > Pseudomonas sp. MIL9. The sequence goes on from NZ_JAFEHE010000010.1 coordinate 35,165, forward strand.
TGCTGAATGATATGAATCAAATGAATATCACCGACGTCGACCTCAACTTGCTCAAAGTCTTCGAAGCCCTGCATGAGGAGTCCAGCGCCAGTCGCGCCGCCCTGCGCCTGGGCGTCACGCAATCGGCAGTCAGTGCGGCGTTGCGCCGGCTGCGCGAGGTGTATGGCGATCCGCTTTTCGTACGCACCGGTCGCGGCCTCGCGCCAACGCTCAAAGCCAATCAATTGAAACCGGTGGTCAGCGATGCGCTGAACAAATGCCGGCAGAGCCTGGCCATGGTCGATCCGACGGCCAATCATTACGACGGGCGCGCCGTGACGGTGGGCATGTCCGATGATTTCGAGATTGCCTACGGCCGACGGTTGATCGAGGAAATTGCCCGCAGCGCAGCAAAACTGCGCCTGATCTTTCGCCAGACTCACAGCCAGATCGTCGCGCAGGCGTTGATGGACCGCAGCATCGACCTGGCGATTACCGCCGGCGGGTTTGCCGAACGTTTGCTCAGTCGTCAGGTGCTGGGTGAAGGAAACTACCTGTGCCTGGTCGATCCGCTCAGCCTGGCCGAGGGGCAGCAGCACATCAGTCTTGAGGAGTTTGTGGCCCGCGAACACATTCTGGTGTCGTCGGGTGGATTCATCGGGATCACCGACGAAAGCCTGGCGGCGGTCGGCTTGAGCCGGCGGGTCTGTGCCTCGACCACGCATTTCGCGGCATTGCCGCACCTGCTCAAGGGCAGTCAGGCGGTGGCGACCATCCCGGCCCACGCTGCCCGAAGCATCGCGGCGCTCACAGGGCTGGCGCTGCTGCCCTGCCCTTTGGCGCTGCCCCGCTACCCGATCGAACTGGGCTGGCGTACCAGCACCCAGCTCGATCCGGTGGTGTTGAAAGTGCGTGAAGCGATCGTCGCGAGTTTTGCCTAGGCGTTACTTATTGGCCGCCATCAGGCGATTGACTTCACTGCGCACCATGTTCGAGAACTCCGGCGGCGACATGCCATCCAGTTCGGCACGGACCCACTCGGCCCATTTGCCTTTGCGTTTGCCGCGCTCGCCAAACAACCGCGCGGCTTCGCCCTTGGCTTTGCCCAGGTTGGTTTGCCAGAGTTCGAACAGACGTGATTTCTCATCTTCAAGCGCAGCGCGCTCGGCAAGGGGTTTGTCGGCCAGATTGAAGCTCATGGGAATTTCCTGCTGCGTAAAATAGGCGACATCTTACACTGTAGGATGAATCGTCCTGCGCCGGATTTTTGCGGGATCAAGTCCGTGGGAAAAGTCGCTGCAACTTTTTCAATCGCGGCGCACTCCATTGTTCACTGTCCACTTACCTGCAAGGAGTCCTTAAATGGCCCGGAAAACCGCCGCACAAGTCGCCGAAGATCAAATCAAGGATCAGGCATTCAGTGAGTTATCGGCGCTGATCGAAGAGTCGGAGAAGCTGCTGAAAAGCAGTGCCTCACTGGTGGGAGAGGAAGCCGAGACACTCCGTGGGCAGATTGCCCAGAAACTCCAGCTGGCCCGGGACTCGCTCACCAGTGTGCGTGATCGGGCCAAACCTGCAGTCGACGCCACCGAAACCTACATTGGCGGCCATCCATGGCAAACCGTTGCGGTCTCTGCCGGGTTTGGCCTGGTGGTCGGGTTGTTGCTGGCGCGCCGCTGAATTGCAGTCGCTCTGAAAACCTGTAGGAGCGGGCTTTCCCGCGAGGGCGGCGGCACATTCAACATCAATGTGCCGCCGCTATCGCCGGAACGCCGCCCGGAGCAAGCTCGCTCCTACATTCATCGGGGGGTGTTATTCCAGGATCAAAGCCCCGCCAGTTCCCGCAGATTGGCCAGTGTCTGCTCATCCAGGGCAATACCCGCCGTCGCCGATTTCGCCCGTTGCTGATGACGCCGGTCACCCGGCAAGCGCTTCAAACCCACCCCGTGCATCTGCCGCACCAACTCCTGGCTGCGCTCGGCGAAGCTCTGCCCCGCCGCCTTGGACGGATCGATCACGATCAGCAATTGACCGGTCCATGGGGTCTTGGCGCCGGGATGGTTGTTCCAGTCGAACTCGAAAGAGAAATTGCCTCCGGTCAGGGCCGCCGCCAACAACTCCACCATCATCGACAGCGCCGAGCCCTTGTGCCCGCCGAACGGCAGCAACGCGCCACCTTCGAGGATTGCCTTCGGATCCTGGGTCGGCTGACCAAGGCTGTCCACGCCCATGCCGGGTGGCAACCGCTCGCCCTTGCGCGCGGCAATCTGCACGTCACCATGGGCAATGGCACTGGTGGCCAGGTCAAAGACAATCGGATCACCGTCGGCCCGCGGCGCCGCAAAGGCAATCGGGTTGGTGCCGAACAACGGTCGGTCGGCGCCATGCGGGACGACGCAGGTCATGCTGTTGACCACGCTGAGCGCCACCAGCCCCTCATAAGCGAACGGCTCGACGTCCGGCCACAATGCGGCGAAATGGTGGGAATTGCGGATCGCCAGTACCGCGATGCCGGCACTGCGGGCTTTTTCCACCAGCAAGGCCCGGGCGGCGGCGAGAGCCGGTTGCGCGAAGCCGTTGTCGGCGTCGACCCGGACAAACCCCGAAGCCACATCCTCGACCACCGGTACGGCCTTGCCGTTTACCCAACCGCTCTGCAGCGTCGAGACGTATCCCGGTATCCGGAACACCCCATGGCTGTGCGCGCCGTCGCGTTCGGCGCCCGCGCAGTTTTCAGCCAGTACCCGAGCGACCTCGGCCGAGGTGCCATGACGCTGGAATATCTTCTCAAGCAACGCTGTCAACTCGTCGAGGGACAGGTTTTGCGAGACAACAGTAGACACTTGATCGTGTGGCGCAGACATCTGAAGCTCCAGACTAATTTTTGGAGGGGGCAACAGCGTATAAAGACCGCCGATTAACAACGCGGGGCGAGCGACCTGTCAACTTTTAGATGAGGCCGTGTTATCCGGGAGGAGTATTGCGGTGTCACAAACACCTGACAACCGGGTACTAACTATCTACCACCTTTTGCCATTCGAGGTTTTTTAGGCTCGAGACTCGACCCACAGGCGCACTCACCGGCGCCCCGAAAGAGACTCGACGATGCCCGTTTCCCCCGCCCCACTTTTTTTCCCCGAGGCCCTGCAATCGCCCGGGCTCTGGAACGACCTTGGCAAAATCCACGGGTTGTCCCGCAAGGACTTCGAATGGCTGGGCCACGTGGAACTGGCCAGCCAGGCGCTGCGCAGTCAACAAACGCCGCCCATGCTGGCGCACAAGGTCCTGGTAAACGCCACAGGGTTCGATTACACGTCCCTGGCCGGCAGTTTTGTCTTGAGCCTGACGCCAGATGACAACGGCTTGATCCTTTACACCCCTTACGACGGCATCAAGAAGTTCGACCGTCTCGTCTCGCTGAAAAGCCAACTTGAACAGCGCCTCAACAGTGCCACCCAGGACGATCGGCTACTGGCACTGATGTCGCTCGCGCAGCGTAAAGCCTTGGCCGCCAGCGACAAGATCCAGGTGACATTCCAGGTCATCGAGGGTGACGTGTTCGAGGACCAGCACGCGGCCATCGCGCACCAGCAACGACTCAACGATCAGGCGATGCTCGATGAATTGCTCATGCTCCCGACCCTCGCCTCGTTGCTCGATACGATGCTTGATGAGTGGCTGCAGTCGGCATTTCCGGGCCTGGATCAAAGCCGGACGCGAGTTAATTTCTACACACTGCCCGCGCCGGAGAACCATGGCCAGGAACCGGTTCGGCGCTGGCGCAGCTCACTGTCGCTGAGTGACGCGGTATTGCTTTACTACCGCCATCAACGCTGGCCCAGCGGCGAACTTCATGAGTTTGCCCATCCGGACAGGACATCGACCAGCACCGACCAGCAGCACTGGGAAACCGCTGTAGAGGCCGCTTCGCGCAAACTCAACCACCTGCTTTCCGGGCTTCTGCAGCGGTACTGGGGAGCGGTCGCGCTGGATGGCGGATCGCGCCGCAGGTTTTTCAGTCGTGCGATCGGTGAGCAGGCACGGGCAGAGTTACTGCTCAAACGCGAAGCCGGGATCATCAGCCCGGAACAATTCCAGGCCTTGCACGGCATGATTGAGCAGACGGCCACGACAGCCACGACGATCAGGCGCCCGACCCTGGAAACCGTGCACCTGTGGGAATACCAGGGGCATTACGTCGAACTGGCGGGCTCGTTGATGATCAGCCATGCCAAGGCCTACCTCTATACCCCGACTCAGGGGCTACAGGTCTTGAAGGACTATCCGGACCTCAAGGCCACGTTGCTGAGCAAGTTCAGCGCCGCCGGCCACGAAGACGAACTCTATGGTTTGCTGACACTGGAGGAGCGCAATCGCTTCCTCGGCTTCGATAAACCTCATGTTTCCGGCGAGGTGATTTCCGGCTCGATATTCAGCACCCTGTTCGAGGCGATCATCGGCAAACAACTGCAAAACATGGAGTACGCCTTGCAGGTGTTCCGTTACAGCGACGGCAACATGGACATCCACGCCCTGTTCGACAAGGCGCTGGACATACGTTCGATGCTCAGTGAACGCTTGCTGACGCTCGACACCCATGGCCGCTGGAGTACCCGACCGGTATTGGCGGGCAAGCAACAGCCCTCGATCGTGCGGGCAGACACCGCCACCCAGCACATCAAAACCTTCAATGACGTGGAGGCGCTGATCCGCGTCGACTTCACCGCTCAGCCGCTTGCCTCGTTGGCACTGCAACGGCTCTATCTGGAGGACATGAAACCTCGACTGGCCCACGCCCTTTCCGTCGGGATACGCGGGGAAGCCAGCCTGCGCGTACTGCAAGCCACGCTGCGAGACCTCGAACAAGCGATCGTCGATACCGTGCTCAACCCGGACCAACCGGATCGCAAGAATCGCCGCGCGCTCAACGGCTTCCGGCCAGACGCTTACTCACTGGTCCTTGAGTACTCCGGGCAGCAGGACGTACTGCCGCTGTCCAACTGCCTGGTGCTGACCGAGCGTGGCGGGCTCGATAACCAGCATTCAGGCCGGGCCATTCTGTGGACGCCGGCGGCAGGGCTGGAGGTCTTCGATTCAGTCGATAGCGTGAAACAGGCGCTGAACCTGCGCCTGCTCGACCCTCGCAAGTGCCTGGCACTGCTGGAAAACCTCACGACCGCCCAGCGCAAAACCCATGGCCGTTATTCACTCAACTCCCTGAGATTGATCGAGGGCAACGTCCTGCAGCACCTCTCGCAAACGGCCATCGATCACTTTCTGTCGGCCTGCGAGCACCTACGCACACAGGACCTTGGCGATGAGAAAAAGCACAAAGCCCTCAAGTCGCTTGCCAATACCGTCATCGACACCAATTTGCGCCGGGCCACGCTGATCGCCAAGAGCATCTCGCGACAGCAGACCTTGCCGGGCTGGCTTGGCATGGCACCGGTGCAAGAGCAGCAATTGCACATGGAATTGCTGGAGCAATATCGCCACAGCGTGACAGACGATAAAGACTATCTGCACGGGATACAGACCCTGTCGTCCTACGTGCATGCCCGCCTGAAAGCCTTGCTCGCCAGCCGATTCCCCGAAACGACGCTGGACCCTGACGAGATCGAAATCACCCCCAGCCTAGCGCTGGCCGGACCGTCCCGAACCCTGACCGAGGTTGCCCTGAACCACATCAACGTCGATCAAGGGAGCGGATTCAAGATCGCTTCGGCGACCGGCCAGACCTTGCCAGCCCGTCTCGACCGGACAGCGATCCAGCAACTTCTTCAGTCGCTGGAGATCCAGCGCGACTACGCCACCTTGGTGAACGACGCGTTGACCGGTGCGGATGCAGAAAGCCGAAAGCTGCGTTTTGTCCGGCAACTGCCGTGGCAATTGTTGCAACACGCCCATGCCTTGAAACTGCAGCAACACTTGTCTGCCGCCGCCTTCGACTTGATCGGGCAAGTGGTGGACATGCCGGACGCGATCGCCCGGGCGGCCGTGCAAGGGGCGCATGCCGTCGTCCGGCCGCTGGAGTTGATCAAGACGCCGGGGGGCGCCGCCGTGAAAGCCCTGGGCCTTTACCTGATCGGTCCCGGCGCGGGAAAGTTCGGACCGCAGGTGCTGTTAGCGCCCTACCATCCCACCGCGGTTTTCAGTGAGTTCGAGAACGAGGCCAGCGCTGTCGCAGCGCTGACTGAACCGGGACCGCTGCAGGACCTGTTGATTCGCCGTTTACCGGAAAATCAGCGCACGGTGTTCGCCAACCTGTTCAAGTCCTCCGTCGGACAACCAAGCGAAATCACCCTAGCCTCGTCCCCCCTGATGGGCAATTTTCTGAGCCAGATGTTCAGCGACAACGTCAACCTGTTGTCGCAGATGTTCGGCAGCCAGTCCGATACCCGCGGTCAGTCGGACTGGGAGGCGCTGAAAAACCTGTTCAGCGCTGGCATCAAACGGGTGATTGGCCTGTTGCCGGGCAAACTCGCCTGCATATCGTTTTTGTGGCAAAGCTTCAAAGACTTCGAGGCGTCCGCCGAAGCACTGCAGGATCATCACTGGCAAAGAGCCTTGCAGGCCTTCATTGCCGGTGCCCTACAAATGGTCTCCCTGGGCCGGTTGTCCCTGGAAACCTCCGCCATTGCCGATCAAGCGACCGCCGAAGACGAGCCGGTTATCGCCCCGGTGAACGATCCGCAATGGGCGAAAATCCGCCCGACGGCGACGTCGCGTACGGCACTGCAGCCCTTCGAAGCACCCACCGTGGCCTTGCAAGACTTTACCAAGCGCCAGACTGATGGCACCTACTCCGACCCGGTCAGCAAGAAAAGCTATGCCGCCATCGCCGGCAAGGTGTACAGCGTCGCTAAACCGGGCGCAGTCTGGCAGCTCCTGCGGGACAACGAGAGCGGCCCGTCGCTGCGGCAATCGCCGACACGGCAAATGGTGGTCGACCCGGACCTGCATACCATCCACTACGGCAAAGCCCTGTCGAAAATGCACAATCGATACGCGACCAACCATGAGGTCAGGCGAGTATTGAACATCGAAGCGCGGGGCATGGTAGACATACGCACCCACCATCCCGAAAAGGCCCGGATGATCGTGCAGGCGATCGATATGGCGCGCTACTACGCCTTCAACAGCCTGCATAACCTGGCGCAACTCAGGCAACTGCTCCCCGGTACGCGACTGGATACTTTCCTCAAACGTTTCTTTGATGTTCACAGCGTCGATAACAGCCTGCTCGACAAAATCAAACAGACCATCGTTCCCGTCTGCACGGCACTGGTAGACCCCGATGAAGACTTGCTGAACAGCGAACGATTTATCGTCGGTTCGAACAAATACCAACACGCCAACCTGATCGCTTTCGTCGTGCAGCAGGATGCACGCAAAAACGTGCATTTCACCGAAAGGTTCTTCGATCAGCAACTGGACTGGTACAAGTTCTGTTTGACCGAGCCCTTCAATGTCGACGGACACAGTCAGGCCGCCACGCTGATCCATGAGTTCGCGCACCTGTTTTCAAACGCCGTGGATATCGCATCGCTGGAGGCCAGACGGCCATTCAGTGATCTGGTGACATCCATTACCCAAAATGGGCGTGCGATGAAGCAAAGCCAGGTCGATTTCCAGCGAGCAGCGCTATCGCTCGGGACACCTCGGGAAGAACTGTTCGCCCGCTGGAGTGACAATGAGCAGGCATGGATCGACCTGAACGACATTCCAGGCTTGAATCACGTGGGCAAGGCGATCCTGAACATCGTCGGCACCCGAACAATGGAAAGGGCACGGGAAGCCTTTCTCGACCGGCACAGCCCGGACAAGCGGATTGACATCATCTTGCGCAATGCCGATTCAATTGCATTCCTGATCTGCGAGATGGGCCGACAACTGGACCCGTTGCCCGGCACGTCCGCCTCACAGGCCTGACCGACACGAACATGCGCAGCCGCGCGAGGCTGCGCATGATTTTTCGCTGCGATGATGGAAACCCCGGGTTTTCCGCGTCTTGCCGAAAAACAAGCGCCCTTTGATGGGTAATTGCCATGACCGATGTTCTCGCCGACTGGCCTCAAGGTTAGAATGCGGGAAATCAGGATGAGTCAATGACCGACAACGCTCTCTCGCCAGCCGAATACGATGCCATTACCGATGCGGCAGCGCACTGGTGCATGCGTTTGCACGCCGATGACTGCACCGCGCAGGAACGTCTGGCGTTCGAGCGGTGGCGGGATGCCCACCCGCTCCATGCGTTCGAGTACCAGGCGATGCTGGAAATCTGGGATGTCGCCGGGGATTTGCCCCGTCCCGAACCTGTCGTCGCACCGATGGTTCAAGCAAGACCCCGGACACCCTGGCGTACCTTCGGCATCGCCGCGGCGGTTTGTGCCCTGGCCCTCCCGCTGGCGGCCTACAGCGGTTGGAACCTCGGCTGGTTGCCGAATTCGTACCAGCACTTCGAGGCCACCGATTCTGTTCGTCAGGTAACCCTGACCGATGGCAGTCAGGTCGAGCTGAACCTGGGCAGCGAGCTGACGTACAGTCAGTACAAGGATCAGCGTCGGGTCACCTTGAAAAAAGGCGAAGCCTTCTTCAGCGTCACCCATGACACCGCCCACCCGTTCGTGGTCAAGGCCGGCGAAGGCAAGATCCGCGTTACCGGTACCCGATTCAATGTCTGGATGTACGAAGACCAGGTAAAAGTGAACCTGATCGAAGGTTCGGTGCTGGTCAGTAGCCATGATGACCCGTCCGGCGATGGTTTGAGACTCGGCCCTGCCATGCAGGCGAGCTATCAGCAGGGTGATCGCGTTCCCCGCATCCGTCAGACTGACGACCGCGACAATTCACTGGCCTGGCGTAGCGGCAAACTGGTCCTCGATGACCTGGCGCTGAGCGATGCGCTGCCATTGATCAACCGCTACCTGAAAAAACCGCTGATGATCGCTGATCACGGCACCGGTGCGATCCGTATCGGCGGGGTCTACAACATCAAGGAGCTCGACACCCTGGTGGCGACACTGCCCAAGGTGCTGCCGGTCTACCTGACCCGCAACAAGGACGGCAACCCGGTCCTCAACTCCATTCCGCAACAAACGCCGAAAAGCTGAAGGCCGCCACCCTTGCCGGGTGCGGCCTTCAGTTCTGCGTATCGACACGCACAGCGCATCCACTCCGGAACGAAACAAACGACAAAAATTCAGGCCATTGGCGGGTAATGCTGCGGGGCTCACGGGTCGCTGACGCAATGACGACAAAATTTCTACATTTGAGTCTTCATCATTTGCGGGGCTCATACGTCCAGTCAGGTACGAGCGCACACGTTTTTTCCTGATGAGCCTCGCAACAGGAGTTTTGCCATGTACAACTCGCAACTGCCGACGGACGCTAGCCATGCGCCAGTCAGCACCGCCATAGAGAGCGAAACCTTTGACCCGCCTGCCGAACGCCACGGCAATGAGCGGATCAGGTTACTGCTCAAGAGCTTCGGCCTGCGAACCAGTCTGATACGCCTGAAAGTCATCGACGCCTTGCTGACGGCCGCCGAACAAGAGCGCAGCCTGGGCGTGCGTGGCGTGCACGCTCAATTGCTGGAGCTGGATATTCCGCTGTCCTTCCTGAGTGTGCGCGAAGTGCTCAAACGCCTGTGCAGTGAAGGCGTGATTGTCCTCAATCCGGACAAAAGCTACAGCCTGCACCCGAAGGCCGCCGCGGTCCTGCAACAGGCATGATCAAACCCTGGGCTTAGTGCTCAGGGCTTGACCTTGCGGCGCATCACACCATTGATGACCACCACAATCACCGCCACGCCAATGGCGATGTATTGAAACAGCTTTTCGCCGATGACCCCTGTGCTCTGCAAATACGAAAGGCCAAACATGATTCCCAGCACCACCAGGGAAATCAGAATCGAGTATTTCAAACGTTGCGACTGGGTCATTGCCATTTCCTGAATGTAAGCCTGAACCTGAAAAATGTATCCGCGTTGTATCCGAATGCATGCCAAGACCCTACCGTCTTTCGGGGATGAGTGGCTGCAAACGGGGTCTCATGTTACAGCCGATGAAGAGTTTTAGCTTTATCTCGGCGATAACCATGAGGATTTTCAAATGTTGCGTCGAATCACCCTGCTGATTCCCCTGCTGGCTCTATTGTCCCTGAGTGGCTGCATCGTGTTCCCCCACGGTGGCTGGCACGACCATGACCGTCACTACGATCACGGCGGACCGGGTTACTACCAGCGCCGATAACACCCCTCATTCATCAGACGGCGCTTCATTCAATCAGCGTGCTGACAACCAGGTTTCTTAGTGGAATCTTGATCCGGAAAAATAATGGCCTGGCCCGTTCGATTGCCTGAGCGGGCCAGCACTGTTCGAATTCAGGCTGGCGTTTCGACGTTCTTGCCAGGCTAAGCACCGGGTCGCCGCTCTCGCCATCAGTTTCAGGCTCTGCATTCCCCCCTCTACGACGTACCTGACCGTTTTGTAATGTCCGCCTCATCGGCTTGTCAGATGGGATCTGCGAGGCTAGGGCTGAGCAACTCTGTATCAATTAGAAACAATCCTTGAATGCCCGAAAGGATATTTTGGTCAGAATGCCTTCCTTTGCCCGCAAGACGAGACCCATTTTCCATGCGAATCCATCTGCGTCTGGTTGCCTTGAGCGCCCTGTTGATCTCCTCCCTGGCCCAGGCCGCCGACCTGGTCCCTATCGAAGTCCATCGCGACGCCAATTGCGGTTGCTGCAAAAAATGGATCAGCCACCTGGAGGCCAACGGCTTCAAGGTCGAGGACCATGTCGAAAGCAACATGAGCGAATTCAAGCAACAGCACGGCGTGCCACCGCGTCTGGCGTCATGCCATACCGGCTTGATCAACGGCAAATTCGTCGAAGGTCACGTACCGGCCGAGCAGGTATTGGCCCTGAGCAAGCGTGACGATCTCCTGGGTGTTGCCGCGCCCGGCATGCCCATGGGCTCGCCGGGCATGGAGATGGATGGCATGAGCGATGCGTATCAAGTCATCGGCCTGAAAAAGGACGGCACCGATGTGGTGGTGGCGGACTACCCGGCCCATTGATTTTCGGCGCTTACATGGGGCTGTTCCTGGCAGCCTTCGGTGCCGCGACGTTGCTGCCCTTGCAGTCCGAAGCGGTCCTGGTGGGGCTGCTGCTCAGCGATCGGTACTGGCTGTGGGTGCTGCTGGCGGTGGCGACGCTGGGCAATGTCCTCGGCTCCCTGCTGAACTGGTGGCTGGGCCGCGCCATCGAACGTTTTCGCGAGCGGCGCTGGTTTCCGGTCAGTCCTCGGCATCTGGAACGGGCCCGTCACCATTACCAGCGTTACGGTCATTGGTCGCTGCTGCTGAGCTGGCTGCCGGTGATCGGCGACCCGCTGACCCTGGTGGCCGGCGTCATGCGTGAACCGTTGGGGCGTTTCCTGCTGATCGTGACGCTGGCCAAGGGCGCCCGTTATGGGGTGCTGGCGCTGATCACCCTGGGCTGGATGGGTTGAACCAACCGCCTCGGCGATTGCCTGTTTAATGTCGCCCTAATCCAGCCGATCCAGCATCGGCGGATTTCCCATGGAGTTCCCCCATGTCACCCACCCTCTCCCGCTGGTTGCCCGGTCTGCTGCTGAGTGCCGCGCTGCCGGTCAGCGCTTACGCCGAGGGCCCGGCCTACGGACCTGAGCTGCAAGGGTTCGACTACCCCTACACGGTCAAGCATTTCGAGTTTGAGTCCCAGGGCCAATCCCTGCAAATGGGCTACATGGATGTCGCCGCCCATGGCAAGGCCAATGGCCGCAGCGTCGTGCTGATGCATGGCAAGAATTTCTGCGGTGCGACCTGGGACACCTCGATCAAAGCCCTGAGTGACGCCGGTTATCGGGTCATTGCCCCGGACCAGATCGGTTTCTGCACCTCCAGCAAACCCGAGCGCTATCAGTACAGCTTCCAGCAACTGGCGAGTAACACCCGGCAACTGCTCAAAGCCCTTGGTATCCAGAAGGCCAGCCTGCTCGGCCACTCCACCGGCGGCATGCTCGCCACTCGCTACGCACTGCAATACCCCGAACAAGTCGAGCAACTGGCGCTGGTCAACCCCATCGGCCTGGAAGACTGGAAAGCCCTGGGCGTTCCCTGGCGCTCCGTTGACCAGTGGTACGAGCGCGAACTCAAGCTCAGCGCCGATGGCATCCGCACCTATGAACGCAACACCTATTACGCCGGGCGCTGGAAGCCCGAGTTCGACCGCTGGGTGGACATGCTGGCCGGCCTGAACAAAGGCCCGGGCCATGCACAGGTCGCGTGGAATTCGGCGCTGATCTACGACATGATCTTCAGCCAACCGGTGTACTACGAGTTCCAGAACCTGAAGATGCCGACCCTGCTGCTGATCGGCACGTCCGACACCACCGCCATCGGCAGCGACATCGCGGCTCCCGAGGTCAAGGCAAAAATCGGCCACTACGACGTGCTCGGCAAGCAAGTGGCACAACGGATTGCGCAATCGACATTGATTGAGTTCCCGGGCCTGGGCCACGCACCGCAGATGGAAGAACCGGCAAAATTCCATCAGGCGCTGCTCGCCTGGCTAAACAAAACCAACCCCGTGCGTTGATGAGATAAGGCAAATGGCGGTGCAGATTGCAGTAATTGACGATTGGCAGGACGTGGCCCGCAACGTGGTCGACTGGTCAGTGCTCGAAGGCATCGGCCCAGTGAGTTTCATTCATCAATACCCGGCGGACGACGCCACGATGGCGGCTCGCTTGAGTGAGTTTGACGTGATCTGCGTGATGCGCGAGCGCACGCGCTTTGATGAGGCGCTGCTTCGCCAGTTACCCAAACTCAAGTTGCTGGTCACCGGTGGCATGCGCAATTTCGCCCTCGACCTCAAAGCCGCCGCCACCCTGGGCATCCAGGTGTGCGGCACCGACAGCTACAAGCATGCTGCCCCGGAACTGACCTGGGCGCTGATCATGGCCGCCACCCGCAACCTCGTGGCGGAAGCCAATGCCCTGCGTGCCGGTGTATGGCAGCAAGGGCTGGGCGGCGACCTGCACGGCAAGACCCTGGCGATTCTCGGTCTGGGCAGCATCGGCCAGCGTGTCGCGCAGTTCGGGCAGGTGTTTGGCATGCGCGTCATCGCCTGGAGTGAGAACCTTACCGCCGAACGGGCCGCGCAAGTGGGTGTGAGCCATGTCAGCAAACAGGAGCTGTTCGAACAGGCCGATGTGTTGTCGGTGCATCTGGTGCTCAGCGAGCGCTCCAGAGGCCTGGTGGACGCCGAGGCCTTGGGCTGGATGAAACCCACGGCGCTGCTGGTCAATACGGCGCGGGGGCCGATTGTCGATGAGGCCGCCTTGATCAAGGCCTTGCAGAAACGTCAGCTGGCAGGCGCGGCGCTGGATGTGTTCGACATCGAGCCGTTGCCACCTCTTCATCCCTTCAGGACTCTGGACAATGTATTGGCCACGCCCCATGTCGGGTATGTCAGCCAACAGAATTACCAGCTGTTCTTTTCGCAGATGATCGAAGACATTCAGGCCTGGTCCGCCGGTACGCCCATTCGGTTACTGGCCTGAGTACAAGCCCGCTCCCACAGGTTGTGTTCACACCGTGAATCTCTGTGGGCGCGAGCCTGCTCGCGAAGAGGCCAGATCAAACACCACACCGCCCCCGCACCGCAATGGTGCACCTCAACTGTTGGCCTACGCACACCGATGTGACAGTTCTGCTTCTTTTTCAGCCGTTTTAACAAAAAAAACTGCACTTCGTCGGTGCGTTTGCCCCGCAATCCGGCACGTCCGTACCTCGTTAAACCGATTGTCGAACAATTTTGCCATCTGAGCTTCACCGCTCTAAGTTCTGGCCTAGACTCACGTTCGCGGGAAAAAACCGGTCGGTCACAAAGTGGGAAAAAAGTCGAAACTTTTGCCTTCGGTGATCGGTCGACTGAAAGGCAGGTGCGTTACGACTGGTGCAATCTTTGCAACAGCTACTTCACCCATTCTGCTTCAGCGCATTTGGGCAGCTCTTGCTCATCGATGTGTAGCGCTTTTGCGCCCGGCCACAGGAATTGGCCATGAAATGCCGTTTGCCAGACCTAAGAATTAGATCAACAACACGGGAGATGCATATGATCAGTGCGGCTTTGGATATTCAGGGAGAGCGTGCTCATCAACAGGTCGGTGAATCGAGCGCCGTGAGCGCCCACAGCGCCCAATCGATCAGCGTGCCCGTCACCAAGGTGCTGACACCGGTTGCCAGTCAGAACCCGAACAAGAAAAAAGTACTGTTTGTGACCTCCGAGATAGCCGATCTGGTGAAAACCGGGGGCCTGGGCGACGTTTCCGCGGCATTGCCCCGCGCGATGTCGCATCTGCACGACGTGCGCGTGCTGATTCCCGGCTACCCGCAGGTGCTGCACAGCGAAAACCCGATTCATATCATCGGCGAGCTTGGTGGCCATGCCGCCCTGCCACCCTGCAAGATCGGGCGCATGGACATGCCCGACGGCCTGGTCATTTATGTGTTGATCTGCCCCGAGTTGTACGAACGCGAAGGTTCGCCTTATGGCGCCAACAACGGTCGCGACTGGCCGGACAACCACATTCGCTTCGCCCGCCTGGGCCTGGCGGCCGCCGATATCGCCGCCAACCTGGCACAAATTCACTGGTGCCCGGACCTGGTGCATGCCCACGACTGGCCGGCCGGCCTGGCGCCCGCCTATATGCACTGGCGCGGGCAACGCACGCCGACCCTGTTCACCATCCACAACCTGGCGTATCAGGGCGTGACCAGCCTCGGCTCCTGCCCGGAACTGGGCATCCCCCACCACGCGCTGCAACAGGAAGGCATGGAGTTCTACGGCAAGATGTCGTTCCTCAAGGCCGGCATGGCCTATTCGAGCCACATCACCACCGTCAGCGCGACCTACGCCCAGGAAATCACCACGCCGGCCTTCGGCTGCGGTCTCGACGGTTTCCTCGCCGCCAAAACCCAGCAAGGCCTGCTCAGCGGCATTCCCAACGGCATCGATGAAAGCTGGGATGCGGCCACCGACACTCACCTGTTCCGCCCTTTCAGCATTGGCGACTGGGAAGGCAAAGCGGTCAACGCCGCCCACGTACGCGAACTGTTTGGCCTGGAAGACTCCGAAGGCCCGCTGTTCGCCGTGGTCTCGCGACTGGTCTACCAGAAAGGCCTGGACCTGACCGAAGCGGTCTCCGAATACATTGTCAAATCCGGTGGCCAGATCGCGATCATCGGCCGGGGCGAACCGGAAGAAGAACAAGCCATGCGCGAACTGGCGTTGCGCTTCCCCGGGCAAATCGGCGTACGCATCGGCTTCAACGAGACCGACGCCCGACGCATGTTCGCCGGCAGCGACTTCCTGTTGATGCCTTCGCGTTACGAGCCTTGCGGCTTGAGCCAGATGTACGCCCAGCGTTTCGGTTCGTTGCCGGTGGCGCGCAACACCGGCGGCCTGGCCGACACCATAGAAAACGGTGTGACCGGTTTCCTGTTCGATGAATCGACGGTGGAGAGTTATCAGCAAGCCCTGAGCCGTGCCTTCAAGGTGTTCGCATTCCCCGATCTGCTGCATGCCATGCGTTGCCGGGCCATGGCGGCCCCGTTCAACTGGTGCAAGGCCGTCGAACCCTACGCCGAACTCTACGAACAACTGGTGGCCAAGGCGCTGGGGAAATCGCACAAACAATAAAGAGGCTTTGAAATGCCGTTACGGACCCTGAAGACCTGGCCCCACGGCGCAATCATGCTGGACGCGGAGCACACGCAATTTGCGTTGTGGGCGCCAGATGCGTTCTACGTCAGTGTCGAACTGGAAAATGGACAATCCTTGCCGTTGTTGCCACAGGACGACGGCTGGTTCGTAGTCAAAACCCGTTGCCCGGCGGGCACGCGTTATCGATACAGCATCGATGGCGAAATGGAGGTGCCCGACCCGGCCTCCCGCGCCCAGGCCGGCGATATCCACCAACCCAGCGTGGTGGTCGATCCGCTCGCCTATCACTGGCAACACAATGCCTGGGCTGGCCGCCCCTGGAATGAGGCGGTGATCTACGAATTGCACGTCGGGGCGCTCGGCGGCTTCCAGGGCGTCGAGCGACAACTGGCGCGCCTGGTGGAATTGGGCATCACCGCCATCGAACTGATGCCCCTGGGGCAATTCCCCGGTGAGCGTAACTGGGGCTACGACGGGGTGCTGCCCTATGCTCCCCAGGCCTCCTATGGTTCGCCCGACCAACTCAAACACCTGATCGACACCGCCCACGGTCATGGTCTGGCGGTGATTCTCGACGTGGTCTACAACCACTTCGGTCCCGACGGCAATTACCTGCATCGCTATGCCAGCGGCTTCTTCCGCGAAGACGTGCACACTCCCTGGGGCGCGGCCATCGACTTCCGTCGGCGCGAAGTGCGGGATTTTTTCATCGAGAATGCCCTGATGTGGGTGCTGGAGTACCGTTTCGACGGCTTGCGCCTGGACGCGGTGCACGCCATCGACGACCCGGATTTTCTCCAGGAACTGGCCCGGCGGGTACGCCGGCAGAGCGATCCGTCACGCCATGTCTGGCTGATGGTGGAAAACGAGCACAACCAGGCCCGCCTGCTGGAACAGGGTTACGACGCGCAGTGGAACGACGACGGCCACAACGCCTTGCACGTATTGCTGACGGGAGAAACCGACGCCTATTACGCCGACTATGCGCAAAACCCTACCGGGCAACTGGCGCGCTGCCTGAGTCAGGGTTTCGTGTTCCAGGGACACATCAACCGTCGCGGCGAGCCCCGAGGCGAGCCCAGCGGGCACCTTCCGCCCAGCGCGTTCGTGCTGTTTTTGCAGAACCATGACCAGATCGGCAACCGCGCCTTCGGCGAGCGCCTGCATCAATTGGCCCCTGCTCAGGCACTGCAGGCCGCCACCGTCCTGTTGCTGCTGTCGCCGATGATTCCGTTGATGTTCATGGGCGACGAGTTCGCCGCCGAACAACCCTTTCTGTTCTTCACCAGCCACCACGGCGAACTGGCGCAATGGGTGCGTGAAGGACGGCGTAACGAGTTTGCAGCCTTCGCCGCGTTTACTGATCCGCATAAACGCGAGCGGATTCCCGACCCTAACGCGCCGCAGACCTTCGAATCATCCCGCCCTGTGCTGACAGCCAATGGATCGTCGCCCATGCACGAGCTGTATCGCCGCCTGCTGCATATCCGCCATCGGCAGATCATCCCGTACCTGCCCGGCACCCAGGCACTGGGCGCCGAGGTGTTGGCAGTCGGTGCGGTGAGTGCGTCATGGCGACTGGGCGATGGCCGTCTGTTGCGCATTGATCTGAACCTTAGTGCCACGCCGGTACTCCACACAGCGTCGGTCAGCAGCTCTTTGTTGTTCGAACATCCGCCACATTCGGCCGAGCACCTGGACAAAGGCACTCTGGCCCCCTATTGCGCGCTTGTCAGCCTCACGGCCGCAACCCCTTTGCAACCCCCGATGGAGAGCGCCAATGAGTGATGCGCAACTGGAAATCCTGGCCAGCAGGGCTGGCCTCGCGGTCGACTGGATTGATGCCAATGGTCGCCCGCAAAAAGTTGCACCTTCGGTCTTGCGCAGTGTTCTGACCGGACTCGGCCACCCGGCCGGCAGCGCTCAGGAAATCGACGCCAGCCTTCAGCAATTGCAGCAGGTTCAAGAAACCCGGCAACTGCCGCCACTGATTACCGCCGACTTCGGTGTCGGTCTCGATCTGTCCCATCATTTCGAACCGCACGCGCCGTGCGAGATCCACCTCGAGGATGGTTCACGGCTCACCCTCAAGCTGGACGCCGAGGCGATTCTGCCGGGGTTGATTCCCGTGGGTTACCAGCACGTCAGGATCGATGGCCAGACCTTTACCCTGGCCGTGGCCCCCGAACGTTGCTTTAGCGTAGGCGATGCCGTGGACAGTCCGATCCCGCGCACCTGGGGCCTGAGCGTGCAGTTGTATGCCCTGCGACGCAAAGGTGACGGTGGCTTCGGCGATACCCAGGCCCTGGAAGACCTGGCCAGGGTCGCGGGCGAACGCGGCGCCGAAGCACTGGCGATCAGTCCGCTGCATGCCATGTTTGCCAGCGATACCCGGCGCTACAGTCCTTACTCTCCGTCCAGCCGGTTGTTTCTCAACAGCCTCTATTGCGCGCCGGGGACGGTCCTCGGTGAGCATGCGATGCGCGCCGCCATCGAGGCCACCGGCCTGAGCGTACAGCTCAAGGATCTGGAAGAGCGCGCCTTGATCGACTGGCCCGCCGCCGCCGAAGCCAAGCACCGGCTGTTGCAAGCGTTGTACGAAGGCTTCGTACAGGGCGAACACCCGTTGCATGCCGACTTCAGCAGCTTCCGTCACGCCGGGGGCGAAGCCCTGGAAAATCACTGCCGGTTCGAAGCCATTCAAGAGGTTCGCGAAGCACGGGGCGAAAACCTCGACTGGCGTCAGTGGCCCGAGCAATGGCGCGACCCGCGCAGCGCCGCCCTGGCCGAGTTCGCCGAAGAAAACGCTGGCCGCATCGGTTTCTTCGCTTTTTGCCAGTGGCTGATCACCCGTTGCCTGGAGCGTGCGCAGGCAACCGCCCGCAGCAGCGGCATGCGCATTGGCCTGATCACCGACCTGGCCGTCGGCGCTGACGGTGGTGGCAGCCAGGCCTGGAGTCGCCAGGACGAATTGCTCGCCTCCCTCACCGTCGGCGCACCGCCGGACATTCTCAACCGCACCGGCCAGGGCTGGGGGATTTCCGCGTTTTCTCCCGAAGGCCTCGTACGCAACGGCTTTCGCGCCTTCATCGAAATGCTCAGGGCCAACTTTGCCCACGCCGGCGGCCTGCGTATCGACCACGTCATGGGCCTGCAACGTTTATGGGTCATCCCCAACGGCGCGCCGCCCGCCGACGGTGCGTACCTGTATTACCCGGTGGACGACTTGCTGCGGCTGCTGACCCTGGAATCCCATCGCCACCAGGCCATCGTCCTTGGCGAAGACCTCGGCACGGTGCCGGACGGTCTGCGGGAAAAACTCATCGCCCGTTCGATGCTGGGCATGCGAGTGCTGCTGTTCGAACAGGACAACACCCACTTCAAGCCGATCCTCGACTGGCCGGACAACGCACTGGCGACCACCAGCACCCATGATTTGCCAACCCTCAACGGTTGGTGGCATGGCCGCGACATCGACTGGAACGCGCGGCTCAACCTCATCGATGCCAACGCTGAAATCGAGTGGCGCCATCACCGCGAACGTGAACGTGAAGGCCTGCGAAGGGCCTTGAGCCAGGACCCGCAGAACTTTCGCGAAGAGTCCCACGAAACCGATCAGGTGCTCGACGCCAGTGTGCGTTTCCTTGGTCATACCCGTGCGCCGCTGGTGTTGCTGCCACTCGAAGATGCACTGGGCATCGAACAGCAGGCCAACTTGCCCGGCACCATCGATACCCATCCCAACTGGTCACGACGCCTGTCGGGCTATAGCGAGGCCCTGCTGGACGACCCGGACGCCTCGCGACGCCTGGAATTGCTCGCCTGCGCGCGGCTTCAGGCGGCTGAGCGTGACCAATGAGCACGCTGCCAATTCAGCCGCTGCGGGCCACCCTGCGGCTGCAGTTTCATAAGGGTTTCACCCTGGACGATGCGGTGCCGCTGGTGCCGTACTTCGCCCGCCTCGGCATCAGCCATGTCTATGCCTCGCCGCTGCTGAGCGCCCGCGCCGGGTCAATGCATGGCTACGACGTGGTGGACCCGACCACGGTCAACCCGGAGCTGGGCGGGGATGCGGCGTTGCGCCGCCTGGTCAGCGCGTTGCGCGAGCAAAGCATGGGGCTGATCCTCGATATCGTCTCCAATCATATGGCGGTCGGCGGGAGTGACAATCCCTGGTGGCTGGACTTGCTTGAGTGGGGTCGCCTGAGCCCTTATGGCGAGTTCTTCGATATCCAGTGGCACTCCGCCGACCCGTTGATGGAGGGGCAACTGCTGCTGCCGTTCCTGGGCAGCGACTATGGGGTCGCCCTGCAGGACGGCACCCTGCCCCTGCGCTTCGATGCGCAACACGGCGCGTTTTTTGTCGAGCATTACGAACACCACTTTCCGATTTGCCCGATGACCTACGGCGAGCTGCTCAAATCCGACATCGAGCCGCTGAAATCCCTGGCCGATCGATTCACTACATTGAGCTACCAGACCGATGCCCACAGCCTGGCGATCCCCTTGCAGGACGAGTTGCGTGAGCTGGCCACCGATCCGGCCATGTTCCAGGCCATTGAGCACAACGTCAAAGCCTATGATTCGCTCACCCGTGAAGGTTTCCAGCGCCTGCATAACCTGTTGGAACGCCAGAGCTATCGCCTCGCCAGTTGGCGCACGGCTGCGGATGACATCAACTGGCGGCGTTTTTTCGATGTCAACGAACTGGGCGGCCTGCGGGTCGAACGTCCGGCGGTGTTCGAAGCGACCCATGCAAAGATTTTCCAACTGGTGGCGCAAGGACTGGTCGATGGCCTGCGCATCGACCATATCGACGGCCTCGCCGACCCTCGGGGTTACTGCCGCAAGCTGCGGCGGCGGGTCGACAGCCTGGTCCCCGACCGGCACCTGCCGATCTACGTGGAGAAGATCCTCGGCGAAGGCGAAACCCTGCATCGCGACTGGTCAGTGGACGGCACCACCGGCTATGAATTCATGAACCAGGTGTCGCTGCTGCAACACGATCCCCAAGGCGAGCAGGCCTTGGGCAGAATCTGGCAGCGGCACAGCGAACGTCCCGCCGATTTCCGGCAGGAGGCGCAACTGGCCCGGCAACAGATCCTCAACGGCTCCCTGGCCGGGGATTTCGAAAGTGTCGCCCAGGCGCTGCTGCAAGTGGCCCGGGAAGACCTGATGACCCGCGACCTGACCCTGGGCGCGATCCGCCGGGCACTGCAGGAACTGATCGTGCATTTTCCGGTGTACCGCACCTACATCAGCCCCCTCGGGCGATCGGCCCAGGACAACGTTTTTTTCCAGCGGGCCATGGACGGTGCCCGGCAAACCCTGGGCGAAGCGGACTGGCCGGTACTCGATTGCCTGGCCCGCTGGCTGGGCGGCGAGCCGTGGCGAAAATACCCGGCCGGACGCGCGCGCAAGCGCCTCAAACATGCCTGCGTGCGGTTTCAGCAGTTGACCTCGCCGGCAGCGGCGAAGGCCGTGGAAGACACCGCGTTCTATCGTTCGGCGGTGCTGCTGTCGCGTAACGACGTCGGCTTCAGCACCGAACAGTTCAGCGCGCCGGTCGAGGGGTTTCACGCGGCATGCGAACAGCGTCTCGCCGAGTTCCCGGACAATCTGCTGGCCACCGCGACCCACGATCACAAGCGCGGCGAAGACACTCGCGCGCGCCTGGCGGTGTTAAGCGAACACGGCCAGTGGTACGTCGAACAGATCGGCCTCTGGCGCGCCCTCGCCCGCCCGTTGCGCGACGATGATCAGCAGCCGTCTGTGGGTGATGAATTGATTCTGTATCAAGCGATCCTCGGCAGTTGGCCGCTGGACCTGAACGCTGACGATCAACCGGCGCTGCAGGCCTACGCCGAACGCCTCTGGCAGTGGCAACGCAAAGCCCTGCGTGAAGCCAAGCTGCAAAGCAGCTGGAGCGCGCCCAACGAAGCCTGCGAGCAAGCGGTTGAAACCTTCATCCAGCGCCTGCTGTTGAGCCCGCAGGGCAACTTTCTGCGCACGGCGCTCGGCAAGGCCGTGCATGCGATTGCGGCGCCCGGCGCACTCAACGGATTGGCGCAAACCTTGCTGCGCATGACCGTGCCGGGGGTCCCGGATCTCTATCAGGGCGCCGAGTTCTGGGACTTCAGCCTGGTCGATCCGGACAACCGCCGGCCAGTGGACTACGCCAGCCGCCAACAGGCCTTGCAGCAAGTCGTGAATCTGCCTGATCTACTGGCGAACTGGCGCGACGGGCGCATCAAGCAAACCTTGATTGCGCAGACCTTGAACGTACGCACCGAGCACGCCGAACTGTTTCGACGGGGGACTTACCAGGCCCTCGAAGTCGTCGGCAGCCAGGCTCATCGAGTGCTGGGATTTGTTCGTGAATGGGAGGGCAAACGCGCCATCGTCATCGTGCCAATCCGTTGCGCAGCGCTGCTGGAAAACAGTGCCGAACCGCAGGTGAACGCGCCGCTGTGGGGCGATACGCGAATCCATGTGCCGTTCGCGACCGCTGACGAGAATCTAAAGGGACTTTTTTCAAGCATCACAGTCACAAAAAACAGGGAGCTGATGATCAGCGCCGCGCTGGGGGATTTCCCGGTCAATCTCTTTATCCAAACTACCGACACTTGAGTTCAGTTCAGGAGCATTGCGATGAGTACCGACGATAAACGCATCCGCGAATTTGCCTATCAGATCTGGGAGTCCGAAGGGAAACCCGAAGGCCAGGAAAGCCGTCACTGGGAGATGGCCCGCAAACTCGCCGAAGCTGAAGCGCTGGCGCCGAAAAAACCGGCAAAAGCGCCTGTGAGCAAACCGGCCGTCAGCAAAACCGCCAATGGCAAGGCTGGCGAGGTCAAGGCGGCCGCGCCAAAAGCCAAGGCCAAGCCGGCGGCAGCCTCGACCGTGATTCCACCCGGAGAAAAAGCCGTCGGGAAAAAGCCTCGCGCACCGCGAAAACCGCCAGCGGTCTGATTGGCTCGGACCTTTTCCTGATCGAACGCGTGGCGAGTCCGCTCGCCACCGAGAGGACGCTCACCCTCAACAAAACCCTATGGGAGCGAGCCTGCTCGCGAGGACGGTTTACCCTCGATACATGCGTTACCTGACACTCCGCAATCGCGAGCAGGCTCGCTCCCACAGATTGCGGCGTTTTTGTACCTCACTTTGCAGGAGCACCTATGCCCAGTCCGAAGAAAACCGCGCCAGCCCCTCAAGTCGAGGCCTCGCGAATTCGTGAAGGCCTGCCCTTTCCACTGGGTGCGACCTGGGATGGTCTGGGGGTTAATTTTGCCTTGTTCTCCGCCCACGCCACCAAGGTCGAACTGTGCATTTTCGACGATGCCGGTGAAGTCGAACTCGAACGCATCGAACTGCCGGAATACACCGACGAGACCTTCCACGGCTACTTGCCTGACGCCCATCCAGGGCTGATCTATGGCTATCGCGTCTACGGTCCTTACGATCCCGCCAACGGTCACCGCTTCAACCACAACAAGCTGTTGATCGACCCCTACGCCAAGCAGCTGGTCGGCAAGTTGAAATGGTCCGAGGCATTGTTTGGCTACACCATCGGCCATCCCGACGCCGACCTCAGTTTCGATGAACGGGACAGCGCGCCCTTCGTCCCCAAATGCAAAGTCATCGACCCGGCGCACACCTGGGGCCACGATCACCGGGTCAGCGTACCGTGGGACAAAACGATCATTTATGAGACCCATGTGCGCGGCATCAGCATGCGTCACCCTTCCGTCCCCGAGAACGTGCGCGGCACCTTCGCCGGGTTGATGGTCGACGACGTCCTGGAACATATCCGCAAGCTCGGCGTGTCCACCGTGGAGCTGCTGCCGATTCATGCCTTCGTCAACGACCAGCATCTGCTGCACAAGGGCATGACCAATTACTGGGGCTACAACAGCATCGCGTTTTTCGCCCCCGACCCGCGTTACCTGGCCAGCGGCAAGATCGCCGAATTCAAGGAAATGGTCGCGCACCTGCACGAAGCCAACCTCGAAGTGATCCTGGACGTGGTCTATAACCACACCGCCGAGGGCAACGAACAGGGCCCGACCCTGTCGATGCGTGGCATCGACAACGCCTCCTATTACCGCTTGATGCCTGACGACAAACGCTTCTACATCAACGATTCCGGCACCGGCAACACCCTGGACCTGAGCCATCCCTGCGTCCTGCAAATGGTCACCGACTCCCTGCGCTACTGGGCGAAGGAGATGCACGTGGATGGCTTCCGCTTTGACCTGGCGACCATTCTGGGGCGCTACCACGATGGCTTCGACGAGCGTCACAGCTTCCTCGTGGCCTGTCGCCAGGACCCGGTGCTGCGTCAGGTGAAGATGATTGCCGAGCCCTGGGATTGCGGCCCCGGCGGCTATCAGGTCGGCAACTTCCCGCCGGGCTGGGTGGAATGGAACGACAAGTTTCGCGACACCGTGCGTGCGTTCTGGAAAGGCGACGATGGGCAACTGGCAGATTTCGCCAGTCGCATGACCGCGTCCGGCGAGATGTTCAACCAGCGCGGTCGACGGCCCTATGCCTCGGTGAATTTCGTCACCGCCCACGATGGCTTCACCCTCAACGACCTGGTGTCGTACAACGACAAGCACAACGAAGCCAACGACGAAAACAATCAGGACGGCAGCAACAACAACCTGTCCTGGAACCATGGGGTCGAGGGCCCTACGGACGATCCGGAAATCAATGAGCTGCGCCAGCGGCAGATGCGCAATTTCTTCGCCACGCTGCTGCTGTCCCAAGGCACGCCCATGCTGGTGGCCGGTGACGAATTCGCCCGCACCCAGGACGGCAACAACAATGCCTATTGCCAGGACAGCGAAATCGGCTGGGTCAATTGGGACCTGAGCGAAGACGGCAAGGCCCTGCTCAAGTTCGTCAAACGCCTGATCAAGTTGCGCCTGGCCTATCCGATCCTGCGCCGCGGGCGCTTCCTGGTCGGCAATTACAATGAGGACATCGGCGTCAAGGACGTCACCTGGCTGGCCGCGGATGGCAGCGAGATGACCACCAAACATTGGCACGATGCGCACAATCGTTGCCTGGGCATGCTGCTGGACGGACGAGCGCAGGAAACCGGCATTCGCCGCCAGGGGGCCGACGCCACCCTGTTGCTGGTGGTCAACGCCCATCACGACATCGTCAATTTCACCTTGCCGGAAGTGCCCGATGGCGGCTTCTGGACCTGCATGGTCGATACCAATCAACCGTCTATTCGCGGCCAGGAGCGCTTCGAGTTCGGCCACGAGTATTCGGTGACTGGCCGTTCACTGCTGCTGTTCGAACTGCAGCATGAAGAAGAGGATTGAAAAGAGCCGGACTCCCGGCGGATAAAAATTTGTTTCAGATCGACGAATACGTGTCCATGAGCAATACTCGATGCGCGGCGTTCCAGGGTTCGGAGCGCCGCGCATTGCTATCACCCCGCCCTCACGGGTCTGCCGGCTTGTCATGTGCAAGCCTTGCGCACGACTGAAGGCAATACGGAACAAGGACGTAGCCCATGAAACCTGTATCCCTGTGTGAAAGCAGCCAGTCGGGACAAATCTGGAACAGCGCCCCACAACTGGACAACATTCCGGTAATCGGTACTCAGTCATTGGTCCCCCCTGGCGCTCGCGCCGTGGTGATCGCCCCCCATCCCGGCGATGAAGTGGTGACCTGCGGCGGCCTGCTGCAATTGCTCAGCGCCGGCGCTCATCCACTGCAATTGATCTCGGTCACTGACGGCAGCGCGAGCCATCAGGGATCCCGGCAGTGGTCGGAAAAACGCCTCAGTGTGTTTCGCTCCCAGGAAAGTGTCGAAGCCTTGCGTCGCCTCGGGTTGCCCATGCATAGCCTGAAATGGATTCGTGGCGGCTTTACCGACAACGCCTTGGCCGACCATGAACTGAAACTGACGCAATTCATTGCGCGCTACCTGCGCCCCGGCGACGTGGTATTCAGCACCTGGAGCGAGGATGGCGTCAGCGACCACGACGCCGTGGGCCGCGCCAGCGCCAATGCCGCGAACATTGCCGGTGCAACGTTCCATGAGGTTCCGGTCTGGGCCTGGCACTGGCCGGCGCGTGATTACGGCTCTATCCCCTGGCACCGCGCGCGCAAGGTACGCCTGGACAGCTGGACGGTCGCGCGCAAGAGCCACGCCACCCACGCCTATGCCAGCCAACTCGATGGCGAGCCGGCGATCGGCCTTGCACCGATGCTGCCACGGGTGTTGCTGGAGCGGATGCGTTTGCCTTACGAAATCGTATTTGTCTGACGCGACCAACAGCCAATGCGCGCGTGAGGACTATCCTTGCCTGACTCAAACTGAACTGCCCGCTTGTGTATCAGTCGCATACATAAGCAACCCGGATTCAGAGGCGTGAAAGTGGTCCGCAATTCCAAACACGACACGATTGAATCAGTGCCATCGAACACGCCACCGGCCATCCATCGACTGCGCGTGCTGACGGTCAATACCCACAAGGGATTTACCGCCCTCAACCGGCGTTTCATCCTCCCGGAACTGCGTGAAGCGGTACGCAGCACGTCGGCGGATCTGGTGTTTCTGCAAGAAGTGGTGGGCGAACACGAGCGTCACTCCTCGCGCTACAACCAATGGCCGACCACCTCGCAATACGAATTCCTCGCCGACAGCATGTGGAGCGATTTTGCCTACGGACGCAACGCGGTCTACCCGGATGGCCATCACGGCAATGCCCTGCTGTCGAAATACCCGATTCGCGAGCACCGCAACCTCGACGTTTCCATCACCGGCCCGGAGCGGCGTGGATTGCTGCACTGCGTACTCGATGTGCCGGGCCACACCGAGGTCCATGCGATCTGCGTTCATCTGAGCTTGCTGGAAAGCCATCGCCAACTGCAATTGCAGCTGCTCTGTCAGTTGCTTGAGTCCCTGCCGGACGACGCGCCGGTGATCATTGCCGGCGACTTCAACGACTGGCAATTGCAGGGCAACGCCGCCCTTGCCCGACGTGAAGACCTGCACGAAGCCTTCGAGCGCCACCACGGACGCCCCGCAAAAACCTATCCGGCGCGGTTTCCCCTGCTGCGCCTGGACCGCATTTACCTGCGCAATGCCAACAGCCATGATCCGAAAATCCTCGCAAACAAGCCCTGGTCGCACCTGTCGGATCACTTGCCGTTGGCGGTGGAAGTCCATCTCTGAGCCCTGGCCGCGTTGATAAAACAGTCGAATCCACCGTAATTTCACGTCATTTCTGGTATTTCTGACAGTAGAAACCACTATCCGCTGCTGCTACGTTGCCCATGTCCGTACGACCAGCCCTGCGGACATGCAACCACCGTAGCCGGCGTTGCCGAAGGTTCTGGATGACGGGAGAAGACCTCTCGATGCTGTCTCGCAACTCGTGCTGCCGAGGGTGACTGATGCCTGGCCAATGCTGACGTCGTGGCCGCTCAGTCGCCGATCCCTGTGCGGAGACGAGCATGAATCCATGGCCTGATCTACCCAAGTACCGTTACACCGCCTGCGCCTTTTCCCTCTGGTTGTGTGCAGGCTGGTCTCCTCCCACCCTCGCCGCCTGCACCCTCACCCCCACCGCCGGCAACGATAACTTCGTGTGTGACAGCGCCAGCAGTGGACCGCTGACCGATCTGGCGGGCAACAACACCCTGACGTTCCCCGCCAATGGCACCGGCACCATCAATGGCAATGTGACGTTTGGCAGCGGCAACGATACCGTCAAAATGAACTCCGGCACCCTCGATGGCGTACTTGATCAGGGCGACGGCGCCAATGTCCTGCAGATCGATAACGGAGTGGTCACCGGCGAAGTCCATCAACACAACGGCATCGACACCTTCATCATGAACGGCGGACGCATCCAGTCTCTGGCGCAAGGCGACGGCTTCGACAATTTCCTGATGACCGGCGGGACGATCGTCGGCGCCTTCGAAGACGGTGACTTCGCGAAGATGACCGGAGGCACCATCGGCCGCGTAGACATGAAGCTCGACGACAATACGTTCGATATGTCCGGCGGGCAGATCCTGGGAAATCTGGTCACCGGATTTGGCAACGACACCATCATCGTGGCGGGCGGACGAATTGGCGGCAATATCAGTGTCAGCGGTGGCAATGACAACATTACGGTGACAGGCGGCGAGATCGCCGGTGAAATCCGCGCCAGCACCGGCAATGACACACTTCTGTGGGACGGTGGCGGCATCATCCGCTCGGCGATCCTGATGGGCGATGGCAATGACACAGCCACTGTGCGCAATCTGAGTGAAACCACCCTTGCCCTGACCCCGAGCATCGACGGTGGCACGGGCACCGATCAATTGACCTTCGACCACACCACCTCCGCCAGCGCCGCCCGTTACACCAATTGGGAAACCGTCAACCTGAACAACGGTTCGCAATTCGACCTCGCCGGCAATTTCGTGCTCGGTGACAACAGCAGCGGCACGGGTGTATTCAACATCGATGGCAGCAGCGTACTGACCTCCAGCCAGGGCAGCATCGTGCCCTTCACCGCTGGCCAGCGCGCGACCCTGAACAACGCCGGGGTGATCGACCTGAGCAGTGGCAATACGCGCACCAGTGATGCACTGACCGTACAGGGCAATTATTCGGGCAACAACGGGCAACTGTTTTTGCAAAGCGCCGTGGGCGACGACAACTCGCCCAGTGACAAGCTGGTGGTCATCGACGGCACCTTGACCGGCACCACCTCGATCAGCGTCAGCAACCTCGGTGGCGCTGGTGCGTTGACCCAACAGAACGGCATCCAGGTGGTTCAGGCCCAAGGGACGGCCATCAGCGACAACGGTGCCTTTACCCTGAAAACGCCAGTGTCGGCGGGCGCCTTCGATTACGTCTTGTACAAGGGCGGTATCACCGCCGGCAGCGAAAACAGTTGGTACCTGCGCTCCTCCGTCGTCGCCGTGCCGCTGGTTGCCGTCCCGAACCCCGACCCGACCCTGCCGCCGATTCTGGTGCCTCTGGTGGCAACGCCGGTCGCCGCTGCCGGTAGCCCGCCACTGCCCACTGCTCAACCCGGTGCCGCTCCCATCCCCCTGTACCGCCAGGAAGTGCCGATCTGGTCCGTCTTGCCGCCAGCGGCTGCGCAACTGACCCTGACCGCCCTGGGCACTTTCCACGATCGCCAGGGCGATCAGCGCCTGCTGAGCGAAACCGGGACCTTCGGCGCGGGCTGGGGTCGTGTCTATGGCAAGCATGTCGACCAGACATGGGCCGGCACCGTCACGCCAAGGCTCGATGGTTCGCTTGACGGCTTCCAGGTGGGCAACGATCTGTACGCCTCGCAGACGTCCGAGGGCCAAACCCAACGCAGCGGGTTCTTCGTCGGCCATAGCCGCTTGAAGGGCGACGTCGACGGCTTCAACCAGGGCTTCGAAGGCAAACGCGCGGGCAAGGTCGAGCTGCGTGGTGACAGCCTCGGTGCGTCCTGGACCCTGACGGACGCCAGGGGCTGGTACATCGACACAGTGGCGATGTACACCTGGCTCGACGGCGACAGCCATTCCGAGCGCGGCCTCAAGCTCGACAACGAGGGGCACGCGGTGACGCTCTCGGTGGAGGCCGGTTACCCCTTCCCCCTCGCAGGCGGCTGGGTGATCGAACCCCAGGCGCAGGTGATCCATCAGAACGTTACCCTCGACAGCCAGGACGATGGAATCTCGCGGGTGTCGTTCGATTCCGATCCGGCCTGGACCGGCCGTCTCGGTGCCCGGCTCAAGGCCCGCTACGAGGTCAGTGGCCTGCCGTTGGAACCTTATCTGCGAGCCAACCTGTGGCATACGTTTTCCGGCACCGATACGGTCACATTTGCCGGAAACACCGATATCGACACCGAGCAAAAATCTTCCTACGCCGATCTTGGTATCGGTGCCGTGCTGACACTGGCTCCCTCCGTCAGTGTGTACGCCAGTGCCGATTACTCCAGCAACATTGACAGCCAGCAACTGCGGGGAATGATCGGTAATGCCGGTATCCGGGTGAGCTGGTAAATACCGAGCAATGGCTCTATTTCAAGGCTTTTTCCGCGTTTTTTCCATTTAACAAGAACTTAGAGAGACGCCAAAAATCAGTCACTTATAATCCATAAAATACCCATACCACTTATCGGCCATTTTCTTGACGCAGTGGCAGGGGTCTCCTTGAATTCACCTTACTACCCCCGGAACCACAATCAGGGGCAAGCCCCCAAGTCACCCGCGAACACGGGCGGGCCCCGGCTTGCCCCCATCCATCGGTCGCCCCTCATTCGGGGTAGGAGAGACGGCAAAGCGATCACGGCATGCGATTGCAAGGTAGACCCCCATGAAAACTTCATTCACCCAACAAGAGATCAAAATCACTTTTTGCACAGTCTCGAGCTCACTCCTGCTGTGCTCTTCCATGGAAGTGCAGGCCTCGCCTGTCGAGGAAGATACTTCGCCCTGGTATCGCCAGGACGTCCCGGTGCTCTCCTTGCCCGCACAAGCATCCACGTATCCCGGCCATTTCAGCGCCATGCCCGATCTTCGAAGTTCGCACCTGACGACCGAATATGCCTCGCCTGCCGCCTGGGATCAGGTGTACGGACAGGCCTCGCGCCAGGCACAAAACGATGTTCTCGCCGAAGGCATTTCCACTTCCGGTGCCGGTCAACTCAAAGGCCCGGCACTCATGACCCTGGAAAGCGGCAGTGGCCGTACTCAGCGGGTTGGCCTGATCGGTGGCACCAGCATGATCCAGGGCAACAGCACGGGCTTGTTCACCAATCGCGCCCAATCCGACGCCAACAGCGACACCTTCAGCCTGCAAGGCCAAAGCCTCGGCGCCTACTGGAGCCTGATCGGACCACAAGGCTGGCACGTGGACTTGACGGCCAGCGGCGGCCGGGTCAATGGCTATACCCGCAACGAACAGGGTGTGCGGCAAGCCGCCGAGGGCAGCGCGATGACGGTGTCGATGGAAGGTGGATTCCCCATCGGCCTGGGCGAACACTGGGTGGTTGAACCCCAGGCGCAATTGATCAACCAACGGATCACCCTGGACACCCCTTACGCAGGCTCGGGCAATGCCTCCTCCACCGACTTGTCGTCGTGGAGCGGCCGGGTCGGCGCCAAATTGAAAGGGAGTTACGACATCAACGGCCTGCCCGTGGAACCCTATGTGCGGACCAACTTGTGGCACACGGTGAACACCGGCAATACCGTGACACTGGATCAGGTCGACAAGATCAGCAGCAGCCGGAACTCGTCGACGGTAGAGCTGGGATTGGGCCTGGTGGCCAGAATGACCCCGACCGTGAGCCTGTACGTCAGCGCCGATTACAGCAGTGACGTCGACGACAATGATTTGAACGGGTTGATCGGCAGTCTGGGCGTGCGGATGCGGTGGTGAGGGGCAGACCTCGAAAAGACTGTTGACCGGGCTGACGCCATCGCGAGCAAGCTTGCTCCCACAAGGATCACACGGAACCTGTCGGAGCGAGTTGACTCGCGATATGGCAAGGCGTTTTCGGATCAGCCCTCGGGGCGCAACATCAGCACCGCCAACGGCGGCAGGTTCAGCACCAATGACAGCGCCTGACCATGACTCGGCGCTTCCTCGGTGAACGCCCCGCCGCTGTTGCCGTAATTGGAGCCGGCATAGGTCGCCGAATCACTGTTGATCAACTCGGCCCAGCGTCCGGCAAATGGCACACCGATGCGATAAGCCTCACGCGGCACCGGGGTGAAGTTCGCCACCACCAGCACCGGCCTGCCGTCCTTGCTCCAGCGCAACCAGGCATACACGCTGTTGATGGCGTCAT
Source organism: Pseudomonas sp. MIL9 (assembly GCF_016887925.1). Lineage (NCBI taxonomy): Bacteria > Pseudomonadati > Pseudomonadota > Gammaproteobacteria > Pseudomonadales > Pseudomonadaceae > Pseudomonas > Pseudomonas sp. MIL9. The sequence continues at coordinate 66,730 of NZ_JAFEHE010000010.1, forward strand.
CGCCGATCAGCCACTGGAACCCTTGGGGTACATCGTCCTGTTCGTAAAGCGCCGGCTCTTGGCGATACAGCTGATTGAGGTCGCTCACCAGCTTCTGAACACCTTTGTGTTCGGAGTACTGCAGCAAGTACCAATCGAGTTGCTGGTCGTGATTCCACTCGCGCCACTGACCGAACTCACAGCCCATGAACAACAGTTTCTTGCCCGGATGCGCCCACATGAAGCTCAGATAAGCCCGCAGGTTGGCAAATTTCTGCCAGCGGTCGCCGGGCATTTTGTCGATGAGCGAATGCTTGCCGTGCACCACTTCGTCGTGGGAGATCGGCAGGATGAAGCGCTCGGACCAGGCGTAGACCAGGCCGAAACTCAGCTCGTTGTGGTGATGGGCGCGGTACACCGGGTCCTGCTGGATGTAATGCAACGAATCGTGCATCCAGCCCATGTTCCATTTGTAGGCGAAGCCCAGGCCGCCCTGTTGCGTGCTCTGGCTGACGCCCGGCCATGCGGTGGACTCCTCGGCGATCACCAGGGCACCCGGCGCTTCCAGGGCCACGACGTCGTTGAGGTGGCGCAGGAAGTCGATGGCTTCGAGGTTTTCTCGACCACCATGGCGATTCGGCACCCATTCGCCGGCCTTGCGCGAGTAATCGCGATACAGCATCGACGCCACGGCATCGACCCGCAGGCCGTCGACGTGGAAATGCTTGAGCCAGTGCAGCGCCGACGCCAGCATGTAGCCATGCACTTCGGTACGGCCAAGGTTATAGATCAGCGTGTCCCAATCCTGATGAAAGCCTTCCTGGGGATTGCCGTACTCGTACAGCGCCGTGCCGTCGAATTGCGCCAGGCCATGGGTATCGGTCGGGAAATGCGCGGGCACCCAGTCGAGGATCACCCCGATGTCGGCCTGGTGGCAGGCATTGACGAAGGCCGCGAACTCATCCCCGGTGCCGTAGCGGGCGCTGGTGGCGAATTGCGAGAGCAACTGATAGCCCCACGAGCCGCCAAACGGGTGCTCCATGATCGGCATCAGCTCGATGTGGGTGAAGCCCAGCTCCTTCACATAGGGAATCAGCCGCTCGGCCAGTTCCGGCCAGGTGTACTGGCGAGCCACTTCGCCCAGATCATCCAGCTCGCATTGCCACGAGCCCGCGTGCAGTTCGTAAATCGACAACGGCGCCGTCGGGCGCTGACGCTCGCCACGGGACTGCATCCATTCCTGGTCCTGCCAGTCGATCTTCAGCGGCGACGCCACCTTCGAGGCCGTGTCCGGTGGCAGGGACGTGGCAAGGGCCATGGGGTCGGCCTTCAGCGGCAGGATCCCGTCCTTGCCAAGAATCTCGTACTTGTACGCCTCCCCCGCCTGCAGGCGCGGAATGAACAGCTCCCAGACGCCGGTGGGATGACGCAGACGCATCGGATGGCGGCGACCATCCCAGACGTTGAAATCACCGACCACCGACACCCGCCGGGCATTCGGCGCCCACACGGCGAAACGTACGCCGTCGACACCGTCGACCGTCATCAGTTGCGCACCCAGGCAGCTGCTGAGGTCGCGGTGATTGCCTTCGGCGAACAGGTATAGATCCATATCGCCGAGCAGCGGACCGAAGCTGTACGGGTCTTCGGCGATCTGCTCGCCACCGGCCCAACGGGTGCGCAGCAGATAGGGCTGCGCCCGGTCGAAGTGCCCGACGAATAACCCCGGTGTCTGTGTCGGTTCCAGATTGCCGAGCTCTTCTCCAGAGTCCCTGGCCACCACCTGTACGCTCAAGGCGTCCGGCAGATAAGCCCGAATGAACTGTCCACCGGCACCATCGCCGTGGGGACCGAGAATTGCAAAGGGGTCGTGATGCTCGGCGCGCACCAGCGCATCGATGTCCCGCGCCCTGGGTAGCAGGGCTTCTTTGTGCTGACCCTGTTCCTTGTTCGAGAAACTCATGACTACTCTCCACCAAGATCGGAAAAGGGTTTAAGCCCGTTCAATAACCCGTACAAACCGTGCAGTGGCACGGACAGCCATGTGGGGCGATTCTCTGCCTCGTAGGCCACTTCGTACGCTGCCTTCTCCAGACCGAACAACGCCAGCGCGGCGTCCTCGCCTTCAGGATCTTGCCATGCATGGCCAAGACTAGCTGCCGCCAGCCGATAAGCGTCGACAAATGCTTGCCGCGCTTCGCTCAAGTAGCGATCGGAAACCCGTTGGCGAGCCGCGCGGGCTTCGGCAGTGTTATCAACGTTATGCACATTGATGGCCATGGCCGCAGCGTAGTCGAAAGATCGCAAAACGCCGCTTACATCTTTATAGGGACTGTGTTTGCCTCGTCGTTCATGCAACGGCCGCGCCGGTTCGCCCTCGAAGTCGATCAGGTAAGCATCGCCCTTGATCACCAGTACCTGCCCCAGATGCAAGTCGCCATGCACGCGGATCTTCAGGCCTCCCGCGGATTTTTTGCCCAGCACCTGCACATGACTGAGGATGGCTTTTTTGTTGTCCAGTAAACGGCTGACCAGGGTTTTGTCCGCCGGGTTCAGTTCGGCTTGATGGTCTTTAAGCAACTTCAGCGCATGCTCGATTTGTGCCACCACATCCCTGGTCGACGCCAGCGCCTCTTTTTGCGTGGTGAGGTGCGGAGCGAAATCCGGGTTGTCGCTCGGCGCGGCCAGCACCTGATGCATTTCCCCCAGGCGCTGCCCCAGCATGGCAGCGAAATCTTTCAATTCACCGAGGGCGTTGTAGTGTTGTTCCTGCTCGGACATGGCGTCCGCCAGTTCGTCGCGCAGCGCCCGCTCCAGGTTGTTCTGCGTCCACTCCCAGGCGTCGCCCTGATTGCTCAAGTAGCCTTGGGCAATCATCAGCAAGTTGTCCTCGCCCCTGGCATCCCGGCGCACCACCGAGCCCAGCAAGGGTGAAATGTTGCGGAAACCGGCGCGTGTCAGGTAGGCGCTCATCTCCAGTTCAGGGTGCACACCGGAGGCGACTTTGCGGATTAGCTTCAACACCAGGCTGTTGCCGATCACCACTGAACTGTTCGATTGCTCGGCGGACAGATAACGCACTTCCGATTCAGCCGTCAGCCCCAGTTTGGCCAGTTCGGCGGTCGGCTCGAAGCGGATCTCGCCACCGTCCGATGGCAACACCAGATGTTCCTGCATGCCCTGCAACACGGTGCGGATGAAATTCTCGAGACTGAAGGCATCGGTGATCAAGCCGACCTGCGGCCCACGGCGAACCCGTGACAGTGCCAGTTGCTGCGGCAATGCCGTCCCGACCTGGTCTTCGGCAATGAAGCCGAACGGCAGCTGGTAACGACTGGTCTGGCCACCGCTGGTGACTTCGATTTCACTCAACAGCACCGGGTGCATGGCATCACCAAAACGCACCCCATAGGCCAGGTGGACCTGTTCGATGGCCGCGTCCTTGCCGGCGAACCAGCGGCGGTTTTGCAGCCAGTTGGGCAAGATGTCCTGCTCCAGCGTGCGTCGCGCAGGGGCATCGAGCAGTTCTTCCATGCGTTTTTTCAGCACCAGCGTGGTGAAGTCCGGCAGGCTTTGGGCCGGTTCCACGTGCCAGCTCGGCATCTGGTTTTCCGTGGCCAGGACGAACCAATAGAAGCCGTAAGGCGCCAGGGTCAGGAGGAAATTCAGCTGCCCGATCGGCGGGAACGCATTACCGCCAAGCATCTCCACCGGCACCATGCCGACGTAGGCCGACAAGTCCAACTCCGCCGCCTGCGCACTGCGCGACACGTTGGCCACGCACAGGATGATTTCGTGCTTGCCGTCCGCCCCGGTGAATTCCCGGGTATAGGCCAGGATCCTGCGGTTGGTCGGCGAAAGCATTTTCAACGTGCCGCGCCCGAACGCCTTGGATTGCTTGCGCACCGCGAGCATGCGCCGGGTCCAGTTCAGCAGCGAATGTGGATCGCCCGCCTGGGTTTCGACGTTGACCGAGAGGTAGCCGTATTGCGGGTCCATGATCGGCGGCAGCACCAGGCTGGCCGGGTCGGCGCGGGAAAAGCCGCCGTTGCGGTCGATTGACCATTGCATCGGCGTGCGCACGCCATCGCGGTCGCCGAGGTAGATGTTGTCGCCCATGCCGATTTCATCGCCGTAGTACAGCGTCGGCGTGCCGGGCATCGACAGCAGCAGGCTGTTGAGCAGTTCCACCCGGCGTCGGTCACGCTCCATCAAGGGCGCCAGGCGCCGGCGAATCCCCAGGTTGATCCGCGCCCGACGGTCGGCCGCGTAGTAGTTCCACAGGTAATCGCGCTCCTTGTCGGTGACCATCTCCAGGGTCAGCTCATCGTGATTGCGCAGGAAAATCGCCCATTGGCAATTGGCCGGGATCTCCGGGGTCTGGCGCAAAATGTCGGTGATCGGGAAGCGATCTTCCTGGGCCAGCGCCATGTACATGCGTGGCATCAGCGGAAAGTGGAAGGCCATGTGGCATTCGTCGCCGTTGAGGCCGTGCTTGTCGGTGGCGCCGAAATACAACTGCGTGTCTTCGGGCCATTGATTGGCCTCGGCCAGCAGCATGCGGTCCGGGTAATTGGCGTCGATTTCCGCACGGATCTGCTTGAGGACGTCGTGGGTCTCGGGCAGGTTTTCGTTGTGGGTGCCGTCGCGCTCGATCAGGTACGGGATCGCGTCGAGGCGCAGACCGTCGATGCCCATGTCGAGCCAGTAACGCATCACCGACAACACCGCCTTCATGACTTGCGGATTATCGAAGTTCAGGTCCGGCTGGTGGGAATAGAAACGGTGCCAGAAGTACTGGCCGGCGACCGGGTCCCAGGTCCAATTGGACTTTTCGGTGTCGAGAAAGATGATGCGCGTGCCGTCGTACTTTTGATCGTCATCGGACCACACGTAGAAATCCCGCGCCGCCGAGCCTTTCTTGGCCTTGCGGGCACGCTGGAACCAGGCGTGCTGGTCGGAGGTATGGTTGATGACCAGTTCGGTGATCACCCGCAAGCCGCGTTTATGTGCCTCGGCGATAAAGCGCTTGGCGTCCGCCATGGTGCCGTAGTCGCTGTGGACGCCGCGATACTCGGCGATGTCGTAGCCATCGTCGCGCCGTGGCGAGGGGTAGAAAGGCAAGAGCCAGATGGTGTTGACGCCGAGGTCGGCAATGTAATCGAGCTTGGCGATCAGGCCGGGAAAATCGCCGATCCCGTCGTTGTTGGAGTCGAAAAAGGATTTGACGTGAACCTGATAGATTACTGCGTCCTTGTACCAGAGCGGGTCCTTGATGAAGGTCGCTGCCTTGGGTTTCTTCGCCATTGGAAACTCCTGTCGAATTCGAAATAGCCGCTGAGCCGATCACCCATTCAAGTGTGGTTATTACCTGTGGTGGACTCAGGACGCGGTAATCCGCCAGATCCCGAACGGCTGGTGCGCCGGGTCAATCCGCATGAACTGGTACTTGCCGTACCAGGTCCAGCGATGGCCGTTCATCAAGTCTTCGCCGTGGGTCGTGGCATCGTCGGGCAAGCCCATTTCCCAGAGCGGCAATTCGAAATTCGCCTCCTGCGGGTGATGCGGGTCGAGGTTGACGGCCACCAGGATGAAATTGCTGCCGTCGACGCTGCGCTTGCCGAAATACAGAATGTTGTCGTTCCAGGCGTTGTAGACCTTCAGGCCCAAATGCGTGTGCAGCGCCGGGTTTTGCCGACGGATGCGGTTGAGCTGGGCGATCTCGGCAATGATATTGCCCGGCGCGGTGAAGTCCCGCGGACGGATCTCGTACTTCTCGGAGTCCAGGTATTCCTCCTTGCCCGGAATCGCTGCCGACTCACACAGCTCAAACCCGGAATACATGCCCCACAAACCTGAGCCCATGGTCGCCAGTGCCGCGCGAATCAGAAACCCGGGGCGCCCGGAATCGTGCAGGTACGCCGGATTGATGTCCGGCGTGTTGACGAAGAAGTTCGGCCGGTAGCATTCGCGCCATGGCGATTCGTTCAGCTCGGTGAAATAGGTCGCCAGTTCCTGTTTGGTATTGCGCCAGGTGAAATAGGTGTAGCTCTGGGAGTAACCGACCTTGCCCAATCGGGCCATCATGGCCGGCGTGGTAAAGGCCTCGGCGAGAAAAATCACCTCGGGATACAACGCACGCACATCGGCGATCAGCCACTGCCAGAACGGCAACGGCTTGGTGTGCGGGTTGTCGACGCGAAAGAGCTTCACGCCCTCCTCGACCCAGCCCACCACAATGTCGCGCAACTCGATCCACAAGCTGGGAATCGCCTCGGCGGCATAGAAGTCGACGTTGACGATGTCCTGGTATTTCTTCGGCGGGTTCTCGGCGTATTTGATCGTGCCGTCCGGCCGCCAGTTGAACCAGCCGGGATGCTGTTTGAGCCACGGATGGTCCTGGGAGCACTGAATGGCGAAGTCGAGGGCGATTTCCAACCCGTATTCGGACGCGGCCACCACCAGCCGACGGAAGTCTTCGCGGCTGCCCAGTTGCGAATGAATCGCCTCATGGCCGCCCTCTTCGCTACCGATGGCGTAAGGGCTGCCGGGGTCGTCCGGCCCGGCGCTCAGAGAATTGTTCGGGCCTTTGCGATAGCTGCGACCAATCGGATGAATCGGCGGGAAATAAAGCACGTCGAAGCCCATGTCCTGAATCATCGGCAAACGCGAATGCACGTCATTGAAGGTGCCGTGGCGCGCCGGATCGTCGGTGATCGAGCGTGGAAACAACTCATACCAACTGGCGAACTGCGCCAGTTCGCGCTCGACATCAACCGGATACTCGGGGCTCAAACTCAGGTAAGCACGGTGATCGGCCTGGGCCATTAACTCGGCGCTACGGTGGTGCAGAAACAACGCGACCTGCTCGGTTTCGAGCAACCCGGACAATTCATGGTGCAACGCCGCCAGTTGTTCGCTCAGTTGCCCCTCAGTGCGTTCTGCCGCTTGCTGAACGTGATGGCGGCCTTCCTGCAATTCCAGGCTGACGGGGACCGAGGCCATGTGCTTCTTTTCCAGCTCATGGCGGAAACTGGCGAATTGATCGATCCAGGCTTCGATGCAGAACACATAACGCCCCTGGTCTTCGACGCGGAAGCGGCCCTGCCAGCCATTGTTGCCCAGGTCGGTCATGACTTCGCTCTGCCAGACCTCATCGCCCTCGGTGCGCCAACGTACCCGTACCGCGAGCCTGTCATGACCGTCGGCAAACACTTTGCTGGTCACCACCACGTCCTGCCCCACCACCGCCTTGACAGCGAACTGCCCACCGTCGAGGGTCGGCATGGTGTCTTCAATCACGATCCGTGGCAGCAACAGAGCCTGCGACATTGGCATGTGCGGGTTGTAGCTCAGTTCTGTCGGTTTTTCAGTCGTCATCGAGCATCTCTCCGTTACGCCCCATGGACGCTCTTGTGTCTGGTTGTCATCCCAATGAACTCACTTAGGTTCCGAGCGCCGGGCGCCCGGAAAAGTTCATCGGCAATTGGCCGGAATCAAATCCGTGGTGTGGCGGTCAATCAACTTAAGCACGACTCACGCCATGTGCCACTGGAGGCTAGACCATGACCAATCCATTCCCGGGCGAAACACCCGATCCGAATATCGACAATCCGGTGATCCCACCGACCGACCCGCAACCTGTGCCCGAGCAGGAGCCGCCGGGCACTAACCCGCCTCCACGGGAGGAGCCACCGACGACCATCCCGCCGGTGATTGTGAATCCTGAGTGATGACAGCCATTCGTTGAGGTCAATCGATCCCAAGCCTCGCGTGGGGTCGATTGAACTGGAAAAAGGAATGACCATTCCTAAAAGCCTGTAGTCCCGATCCTAAAGCGACGTTTGCGCCAGGCTTATCCCTTACCAATACTCGATGCATCCGTTTAGATAGCCATCTCCCCGGCAGCCGTGAGTGTCATCAGCCATGAACATCGTAGTTTTCAGCGTAAACCGCTTCATTAAAAGTGCGAGCGCGCGAGCAAAGGCGTTCAACCATGGACGACTGAATGATGGCTGGCCACATGTTGAAATTATGCAAATACGCTCTTCTTTATCCTCAAAGTAAGTGCGACCTTCGAGAAAAAACCGATAGAAGCTCAATCATCAGAGAGCTCGAAATGTGTTCACTTCACCAGCGTATCGACTTTGGCCAACACGAGCTGTCGGGTAGCAAGAGTGACGAGTACGATTCAAGCCTGACGCCCTATGTGCATATCACCCAGAGTGAGGATGTAGGCAGCGCTTAAGGATCGGGTTTTTCAATCAGCCGGACAATTCTCGGCATCACACTGAAAATCACCAACGCCAACACCGTACTGAACACCGCCGTCGCCTCCCTGCCCAACCCGGCGGACACGCCGATGGCGGCGGTCATCCATAAGCCGGCGGCGGTGGTCAGGCCTTTGACGTGGCCTTCGTCGCCTTCGTGGTTTTTCAGGATGGTGCCGGCGCCGAGGAAGCCGATGCCGGCGATGACGCCCTGCACGACCCGGCTCATGGCATCGGCCTGGGAGCCGGACATCTGTGGCACCAATACGAATAGCGCCGCGCCGAGTGCCACCAGCATGTGGGTGCGCACTCCGGCGGCCTTGCCCTTGCTCTCGCGCTCGAAACCGAGAATGCCGCCCAGGGTCGCGGCGATCAGCAGGCGCACGGTGATGCGTGTCAATTGCGAGGCATCTGCGATGTCAGCGAATTCGGCTTGCAGGGTCACCCAGACTTCGTGCCACCAGGCGTTCATGGCGTTGTCCTTGAGAAGGTCTTGGAAGGTGGACAGCAACGACCATTAATCGGTTGCACAGAACGATGACCGCCGGGTGTGCCCTAACACTGTAGATCCCGCTGAAAGAAGGACATCTCCATGACCGTGCGCATCGAAAACCAGACTTGCTTCTTTACCACCGAAGACGGCGAAGAAATTCGTCTGTGCACCGACGTCACCATCGTTACCGACGGGGAAAAAGCCATGTCCGCGGTGGACATCAACGGCCAGCACATTTACATCACCGAAGCAGAAGCCGACGCATTGACCGTAGCAGGCGCGGTCGACGGTCGCCGACACCTGAAGACGACGGACAGTGATTCGGTGATTTGACTGACCCGGATCAACATCGGCTGCAAACACCTGATATAGCCGCCTGCGTCCCGTTGCGAAAGGTGCTTCAACTTGTCGCAGGGGTGCGCGGGGCGCCCATCTGATCCGGTTTTTATTGCAATACCTGAGTCTGTTATGCAAACAGATGGCCGCTCATAGTGCTCATGCCTGATGGAGGCTGATGAGCGAAAGACCATGAGCGAGAGAATCCCCGTCCGAACCGTAGAAAGTGCCCCGACCGTAAGAATCCATGAACCTTCACGCCCAAAGATGAAGGTCAAGACCAGTGACAACCTGATCCATACCCGTAGCTTCACCGGTTTGTTCCGCACCCTGCGCATGAGCGGTGCCGGCTTTCTGTTTCTGCTGTTCTTCGGCACCGTGTGGCTGAACTGGGGTGGCCGCCAGGCGGTGCTCTGGGACCTGTCCGAAAGCAAATTCCACATCTTCGGCGCGACGTTCTGGCCACAGGATTTCATCCTGCTCTCGGCCCTGCTGATCATTGCCGCGTTCGGGCTGTTCGCGATCACCGTGTTCGCCGGCCGGGTCTGGTGTGGCTATACCTGCCCGCAAAGCTCCTGGACCTGGATCTTCATGTGGTGCGAGAAAATCACCGAGGGCGAACGTAACCAGCGCATCAAACTGCAAGCCGCGCCCTGGGGCTTGAACAAACTGATGCGCCGTTCGGCCAAGCACACGCTGTGGCTGGCCATCAGCCTGCTGACCGGTCTGACGTTCGTCGGCTACTTCACGCCGATCCGGCCGCTGGCCGAAGAACTGCTGACCTTGCAGCTGAGTGGCGTCAGTCTGTTCTGGGTGTTGTTCTTCACCGGCGCCACCTATATCAATGCCGGTTGGCTGCGTGAAGCGGTGTGCATGCACATGTGCCCCTATGCGCGGTTCCAGAGCGTGATGTTCGACAAAGACACCCTGACCATTTCCTACGACGTCGCCCGTGGCGAGAACCGTGGCCCGCGCAAGCGTGAGGTCAAGCCGGCGCAAGTCGGGCTGGGAGATTGCATTGATTGCCAACTCTGCGTGCAAGTGTGCCCAACCGGCATCGACATCCGCGACGGCTTGCAGATGGAGTGCATCGGCTGCGCCGCGTGCATCGACGCCTGTGATTCGATCATGGACAAAATGGGCTACGCTCGCGGGCTGATCAGCTACACCTCGGAGCATCAGTTGCAAGGTGGCAAGACTCACCTGTTGCGGCCACGGCTGATCGGCTACACCGCCGTGCTGTTGGTGATGATCGGCGCTTTGGTGCTGGCCTTGGTCGAACGACCAATGGTGTCGCTGGACGTGAGCAAGGACCGCGGCCTGTTCCGTGAGAACAGTCAGGGGCAGATCGAAAACATCTACAGCCTGAAAGTGATCAACAAGACCCAGCAGCGCCAGGACTACCACCTGACGCTGGTCGACGGCGACGGTTTCCAGTTACAGGGCAAAACCGAACTGAGCCTGGCGCCCGGCGAGATCGTCGATGTGCCGGTGTCGGTGGCAATGACGACGGAACGGCCGGAAAGCAGCTCGAAAAGCATCAGCTTCAAAATCGTCGACAGCGACGAGCCCGGCATCTACAGCGTGGCCAAAAGTCGCTTTGTAGCGCCAATGAACCGTTGAGTCTTTAAGATGCAAACCTTTGTGGTCAGGGAACAAGCGCCCTGGCCACAGTCATTCGATTCGATTCCATCGCGGGATACCGATGAAACGCTACGAAAAATTCGCCGATGACATCGCTGAACTGATCCGCTCCGGCGTTCTCGGCCCCGGGCAGCGCGTGCCATCGGTACGCTACGCCAGCCAGACCTACGGCGTCAGCCCCTCCACGGTGTTCCAGGCCTACTACCTGCTTGAGCGCCGCGGCTTGATCCGCGCCCGGCCGCGCTCCGGCTATTTCGTCAATGCCCATGCACCGCGGCCGTTTTCCGAGCCGGAGATCAGCAGCCAGGTCAACGAATCGACCGAAGTCGATGTCAGCGAACTGGTGTTCTCGGTCCTCGACTCGATCAAGGACCCAAACACCGTGCCATTCGGCTCGGCGTTCCCCAGCCCGACCCTGTTTCCATTGCAACGGTTGTCGCGGTCGCTGGCCAGTGCCAGCCGCGCGATGGACCCGCGCATGGTCGTGACCGACATGTCGCCGGGCAACCCGCAACTGCGTCGGCAAATCGCCCTGCGCTACATGGTCGGCGGGCTGATGCTGCCCATGGAAGAACTGCTGATCACCAACGGCGCACTGGAAGCGCTGAATCTGTGCCTGCAAGCCGTGACCCAACCCGGCGACCTGGTGGCCATCGAAGCCCCGGCGTTCTATGCCTGCCTGCAAATCCTCGAGCGACTGAAACTCAAAGCCGTGGAAATCCCGGTGCATCCGCGCGACGGCATCGACCTCGGCGTCCTTGCACAAACCCTGGAACGTCACCCGATCAAGGTGTGCTGGTGCATGACCAGTTTCCAGAACCCCATGGGCGCCACCATGCCCGAGGCGAAAAAACAGGAGCTGGTGGAGCTGCTGCGCCGCCACCAGGTACCGCTGATCGAAGACGATGTCTACGCCGAGTTGTATTACGGTCAACAGGCACCGAAACCGGCCAAGGCGTTTGATACCGAAGGCCTGGTGATGCATTGCGGCTCCTTCGCCAAAAGCCTTGCACCCGGTTATCGCATCGGCTGGGTGGCCGCCGGCCGCTACGCGCAAAAAATCGAACGGCTGAAGCTCATGACCTCGCTTTGCGCCTCGATGCCGGCTCAGGCCGCCATCGCCGACTACCTGCAGCACGGCGGCTACGACCGGCACCTGCGCAAACTGCGGTACGCGCTGGAAGAACAGCAAAGCGCGATGCTCGCAGCCATTGCCCGCTATTTCCCGGCACAGACTCGCGTCAGTCAGCCAGCGGGCGGGTACTTTTTATGGCTGGAACTGCCGGAGCAGATGGACTCGCTGAAGTTGTTTCAGATGGCGTTGGCCCAGGGCATCAGCATCGCGCCGGGCCCTATATTCTCGCCGACCCAAAGGTTCAGGAATTGCATTCGCTTGAATTACGGGAGCCCGTGGAACGAGGCTGCGGAAAAGGCGATGGAGACGTTGGGGCGGATTGTCAGGTCCTTCTGACGTTCAGATGTCGCTTGAAAGGACGCTATCGCGAGCAGGCTCGCTCCCACAGGACGACAGGGTCAATTGTGGGAGCGACAATCCAGAGGTCTAACGTCCACCGCCCAAATCAACGAAAGTCCCGGTCGCATAGGAAGCCTTGTCCGACAGCAACCAGACAATCGCCTCCGCCACTTCGTCCGGACGCCCTCCCCGGGCCATGGGTATCGCCGACTCCAGTTTGCTGACCCGATCAGGATCGCCGCTCAGTGCATGGAAATCGGTGTAGATGTAGCCGGGGCGTACGGCGTTGACGCGGATGCCTTCGCCGGCCACTTCCTTGGACAGGCCAATGGTGAAGGTGTCGAGCGCACCCTTGGAAGCGGCGTAGTCGACGTATTCGTTGGGCGCGCCCAGGCGGGCGGCGACCGAAGACACATTGACGATGCTGCCGCCCTGCCCGCCGTGCTTGGGCGACATGCGCAGAATCGCGTGCTTGGCGCACAGGACGGGTGCCAGCACATTGGTCTTGAGGGTTCTGAGGATACGGAATTCGGACATTTCGTCGACACGGGACTTGTGTCCCACGGTGCCAGCGTTGTTCACCAGTGCGGTGACCCGGCCGAGCTCCGTATCGACCCGGTGAAACAGCGCGATCACTTCATCTTCGATGCTGACATCGGCACGCACGGCGATGGCTTCAGCGCCCAGTGCGCGGACTTTATCCAGCACACTCTGGGCCGCTTGTTCATCTGCCTGATAGTTGATGCAGATCCGGTAACCTTGTTCGGCGGCCAACAGGGCTGTGGCGGCACCGATGCCGCGACTGCCGCCGGTGATAACGATGACTTTGTCCATACAAGCTTTCCCCGTTTCAAGCGTAAGCGATCCGGGGGGAAGGATAACCGTCCTCTTCGGTTTTTGCATCGGTCTGTTGCCAGTCGATATGGCGAGGGAGCTAGTTCCCTCGCCACCGATCAGACGACGGCCGATTGCTCCGAACGGTGAATTTCCACGATGAAACGCTCGGCCGGCAATGGATGCCCGAGCAGGTAACCCTGCAATGAGTCGCAACCGAGTTGGGTCAGGAAGTCCTGTTGCATCCCGGTTTCCACGCCTTCGGCGACGATCCGCAAGCCCAGCGCCTGGCCCAGGGCGACAATGGCGGAAACGATGGCGGCGTCGTCGCTGTCTCGCTCCAGATCCCGCACAAAACCACGGTCGATCTTCAGTTCGTTGGCCGGCAGACGCTTGAGATACATCAAGCTGGAATAGCCGGTACCGAAATCATCGATGGACAGGTCAACGCCCATGTCCGACAGCGCCTGAAGCACCGTCATGCTCGCATCGGCATCGCTCATGGCCGTGGTTTCAGTAATTTCCAGGGTCAGGCTGTTGGCCGGCAGACGGTGCGTGCTCAGCGCCTTGGCGACACTTTGTACCAGGCCGACATGGCAGAACTGCATGGCGGAAAGGTTCACTGCGATGCGCCAGTCGGTGTAGCCGAGCACGTACCACTCACGCATCTGGCGGCAGGCTTCATTGAGCACCCAGTCGCCAATCGGAATGATCAGCCCGGTCTTTTCGGCGAGTTCGATGAACTTGTCCGGCAGCAACATGCCTTGCGTCGGGTGCTGCCAGCGCAACAACGCCTCGGCACCGACCGGCCGACCGTTGCCGGCATCAAACTTGGGCTGGTAGTGAAGGCTGAATTCGTTCCGGTCCAGCGCGTTGCGCAGGTCCTGCAGCAATTGCAGCTGCTTGCGCGCGTTGCTGTTCATCGAGGCATCGAAAAAGCTGTAGCCGTTTTTGCCTGCACCCTTGGCGTGATACATCGCCGCATCGGCATTCATCAGCAACTCATGGACGGTCTGGCCATTGCCCGGATAGAGCGCAATGCCGATGCTGGCAGAGATCTGCACGTCATGTTCGGCGACCCGGAACGGACGGGCGATCAATCCGACCTGGCGCGCCGCCAGGCCCATGGCGTCGATCTGCTCGCCCAGTTGCACCAGCAGCACGAACTCATCGCCGCCGATTCGCGCCAGGGTGTCCTGACTACGCAGGTCTTCACGCAAACGCAGGCTGACCTCGCGCAACAACAGGTCACCCATATGATGACCAAAGGCATCATTGACCGGTTTGAAACCGTCCAGATCGATGAACATCAACGCAAAACAACCACCCTCGGCGTTCACCCTGGACATCGCCTGCTCGATGCGATCGGCCAGCAGGACCCGATTCGGCAACCCGGTCAGGGTGTCGTGCAGGGCCAATTGGGTGAGTTCGCGGTTGGCTTCGGTCAGCGACTGGGCAAGGCCGGCGGTGCGGGCCTCCAGGCGCGCATCGAGGATCGACGTCAGCAAGGCAATGCTCAACACCGCCAGGGTGGTGATCAGGACAAGGTTGTCCAGGCCTTTGCCATTCAAGCCATTGACGGCAGCGCCGCAAAAGCTGCCATCCGCGAAACGCGCAGCCGCCATGCCGGTGTAATGCATGCCAACGATGGCAATCCCCATGATGACTGCCGCACCGCCGCGAATCAGGCGCACATACGGCGCGTGCTGGCGCAGGCGGAATGCGATCCATAGCGCCGCACCGGAGGCGCCCGCTGCGATCAGCAGTGATGCGCTGAACAGCGTCGGGTCGTAATCGATACCGGGCTGCATGCGCATGGCCGCCATGCCGGTGTAATGCATGGCACTGATCCCGGTCCCCATCGCCAGGGCGCCGAAAGCCAGTTGCCAGGCCGGCAGCTGCGGCTGACTGACCAGCCACAGGGCAAAGCCGCAAGACAGGATGCCGATCAACAGCGACAACACCGTCAAGGTGAGGTCGTAGCCCAGGTCGATGGGCAGCTTGAACGCGAGCATGCCGATGAAATGCATCGACCACACGCCAATGCCCATGGCAAAAGCGCCACCCGCCGTCCATAAATGCACCGCCCGTCCCTTGGCCGTGGCAATGCGTCCGGTCAAGTCGAGGGCCGTGTACGAAGCAAGAATCGCGACACAAAGGGAGATGATAACCAGCGTGGGGGAATAACTGCCGATGAGCATGAGACTTCTCGCCAACACCCTCCGTAATGGAATTCATTCTCGGCAGGGCAAATCCGGCGATTGTACTGATTCCAATTGAGAACGCACTCACAAAATTAGCAAAAGGCCATCAAGCCGATGAAACGCTTGTTTTAAGGTTTCACCTTAACTGGGCTCAGCTCCTGAAGTGATTGGGTGAGGCGCAGCGACTTGTGGGGGCGAGCCTGGTCCGGGCGGCGTTCCGACGATGGGGGCAGCCGATTCAAAATGGATGGCGCCTGACACAATGCCGTTGCTGGCAAGCCAGCGCCTACATATTGTCGCTGACCTGCAGTTGGCCATCCCAGCCGCCACCCAACGCCGCAATCAACTGCACGCTGGCAATCAAGCGACTTTGCAGCAGGTTCAGGCTGCTGCGCTCATTGTTCAGGGCCGCCGCCTGGGTCACCACCACATCGATGTACGCGATCAACCCGGCCTTGTACTGGTTCTGGGTCAAACGCAACGACTCACGGGCCGCATCCAGTGCCTGCTGACGCACGACCGCTTCGTCTTGCAGCACCTTGAGCTGAACCAGGTAATTTTCCACTTCACGGAAACCGTCGAGCACCGTCTGGCGGTACTTGGCCACGGTTTCATCGTAGGCCGCTTCGCTGCGGTCCACTTCCGCCGAACGCTGGCCACCGTCGAACAAGGTCATGGCCAGTTGCGGGCCGACCGACCAGAAGCGGTTAGGCAGGCTGATCCAGTTGGAGTACGTGCTGCTGCTGTACCCGCCATTCAGGCTCAGCGTCAGGTCCGGGTAATAGGCCGCCTTGGCCACGCCGATGTTGGCGTTGGCGGCCATGACCGAACGCTCGGCGGAGGCAATGTCCGGGCGTCGTTCCAGCAATTGCGAAGGCAGGCTCAGTGGCACTTGCGGCAATGCCGGGATGCTGTTGATTTCCACCAGGCTGAACTCAGCGGGCGGCAGACCGACGAGTACGGCAATGGCGTTTTCGAACTGGGCGCGCTGCCAGATCAGATCGACCATGTCTGCCTCGGTACCCTTGAGTTGCGTCTGCGCCTGAGCCACCGCGTCCTTGCCGGAAACCCCGGCGCGGTACTGGTTCTCGGTCATTTTCAGCGAACGCTGATAGGCCTCGACGGTCGCCTCCAGCAGGCGTTTCTGCTCATCGATCACGCGCAATTGCAGGTAGTTCTGCACCAGTTCCGACTGCTGGCTCAGGCGCATCGCCGCCAGATCGGCAAAACTGGCCTCGGCGTTGGCAGTGTCGGCTTCCAGGCCACGGCGCAGTTTGCCCCAGACATCCGCTTCCCAACTCACCCCCGCCTGGGCGGTGTAGGTGTCGCGAATGCCGCTGGAAGAACTGGACAGGCTGGAGTTGCTGCTGCCGGTGCCCTGGCTGGAGCGGTTCTTGCCGACGGTCAGGTCCACCGTCGGAAAAAACGCACCCCGTGCGCTGCGCACCAGCGCCTGGGCCTGGCGATACTGGGCTTCGGACTGGGCCACGGTCTGGTTGGACGCATTGAGTTTCTCGACCAGCCCATTGAGTTGCTGATCACCGTACAACTCCCACCACGCGCCGCGCGCCAGGGAATCGCTGGGATTGGCCTGACGCCAGCCGGCGGCTTCCTTGTACTGCGCCGGCGCGGCGGTTGGCGGGCGCTGGTAATCGGGGCCGACGGCGCAGGCACTGAGCATCGCCACACACAGCGACAGGCTCAACAAACGCGAGCCTCGAGCCGCGATCATCGGTGCAGTGAGGTTGTAAAGCGAACGGTCAGTCATAGCGGAGTTTCCAGAGCAGCATCGGTACGCACCCCACGCCAATGGTTGAAGCGATGGCGCAGCTTGTCGAGATAGAGGTAAACCACCGGGGTGGTGTAAAGGGTCAGCACCTGGCTGAAGATCAGCCCGCCGATAATCGTCAGGCCCAGTGGCTGGCGCATTTCCGCCCCTTCCGCACGACTGAGCAACAACGGCAAGGCGCCGAGGATCGCCGCCAGGGTGGTCATCAGAATCGGTCGTAAACGTTGCAGACAGGCATTGCGGATCGACTCCAGCGGCGCCATGCCTTGCTGGCGTTCGAGCTGCAGGGCCAGGTCGATCATCAGGATGGCGTTTTTCTTGACCACGCCGATCAGCAGGAACAGACCCAGCAACGAGATCAGGCTGAACTCCCCGCCCAGGGCATAGATCGACAGCAACGCACCGACCCCGGCCGAGGGCAAGGTCGACAGAATGGTCAGCGGATGGATGTAGCTTTCATACAGCACACCCAATACCAGATACACCGCCACCAGCGCGCCAAGGATCATGAACGGCTGGCTCTTCTGGGTGGCGGCAAAGGCATCGGCGGTGCCGGCCATTTTCACGATCACGTCTTCCGGCATCCCCAGCCTGGCAATCGCTCGCTCGATGGCCGCCGTGCCCTGCTCCACCGTGACCCCTTCGGCCATGTCGAAGGAGATGCTTTCCGAAGCGAACTGCCCTTCGTGGCTGACCCGGTCATCTTCCAGGCTGTTTTCGTAGTGAGCGATGGTCGACAGCGGAATCCGCGCACCGGCAGCGGTAATCACCTGAACCTGCTTGAGGGTGATCGGGTCCTGGGCATATTTCGGGTTGACCTCCATCACCACCTGGTACTGGTTGAGGCTGTCATAAATGGTGGAAATCTGCCGCTGACTGTAGGCGTTGTTCAGCACCGCCGTGACCATATTCATGTCGACACCCAGGCGCTTGGCCTGGTCGCGGTCGACAATCAAGGTCACTTGTTGGGCGCCACGGCCTTCACGGGCGTCAATCGCGGTCAGCTCCGGCAACGCCCTCAGCGCCGTGACGACTTTCGGGTACCACTCGCGCAACTCGCCAAGATCGGCGCTTTGCAAAATGTAGGAGTACTGCGACGTGGTCTGCTCGCGACCACCACCGAATTGCAGGTCCTGGTCGGCCATCAGCATCAATTGCGCGCCAGCGACCTTGGGCATTTCCTTGCGTAGACGTTCGATGACTTTCTGCGCCGAAATATTGCGTTCCTTGATCGGTTTCAAACGCACCAGCATGAAAGCGTTATTGGTGCCGTTGGTGCCGCCGATGAAACCGGCGACGCTTTCCACGGCTTCGTCCTTGAGCACGGCGCGGCGGAAGGTCTCCATTTTCGGCTGCATCACGCTGAACGACAGGCCGTCATCGCCGCGCACAAAACCGATCAACTGGCCGGTGTCCTGTTGCGGCATGAAGGTTTTCGGCACGACCACGTACAGCGCAACGTTGACGCCAACGGTCACCAACAGACTCAACAAGGTCAACCGCCGATGACGCAGCACCCAGTCGAGGCTCGTCGCGTATTTTCCGACCAGCCATTCGTTGGCCTGCCGGCTCCAGCGCTGCAAGCGGTTTTCCTGGCCCGGCACATGGGGCTTGAGCCAACGCGCGCAAAGCATCGGCGTGAGCGTCAGCGAGACCACCAGCGACACCACGATCGACGCCGCCAGGGTGATCGAGAACTCGCGAAACAGACTTTCGATGATCCCGCCCATGAACAGGATCGACAGGAACACCGCCACCAGCGACACGTTCATCGACAGCAGGGTGAAACCGACTTCCTGGGCACCGAGGTAGGCCGCCTTCATTGGCCGTACACCTTCGTCGATGTGCCGGGAAATGTTCTCCAGCACCACGATGGCATCGTCCACCACCAGTCCGGTGGCCAGAATCAACGCCATCAGCGACAGGTTGTTCAGCGAGAAGCCGTAGAGGTACATCACCGCGAAGGTGCCGACCAGCGACACCGGCACTGCCAGGGTCGGAATCAGCGACGCTCGGAAGTTACCGAGAAACAGGAACACCACCAGAATCACCAGGGCCACGGCGATCAGCAGGGTCATCTCCGCTTCGTGGAGTGTGGCCTTGATCACCGGCGAGCGGTCCATGGCCAGGTTCAGTTTGACGCTGGCCGGCAGCACCGCCTGCAACGCCGGCAACTGGGCCTTGATCTCGTTGACCGTCTCGATGATGTTGGCGCCGGCCTGCCGGTTGATCACCAGCAACACCGCCGAATCGTTGTTGAAGAAACCGCTGTTGTAGCGGTCCTCGACGCCGTCGCTGACCTTGGCCACATCCTTCAGGCGCAAGGCTGCACCGTCGGCGTAGTGAATGATCAGCGATTCGTAGTCCTTGGCTTTTTCCAGTTGATCGTTGGCCTGGACCTGCCACAAGCGCTGGCTGTCCTCCACCGAGCCCTTGGGCCGGCGCACGTTGGCATTGGCGATGGTGTTGCGCACATCGTCCAGCGCCACGCCGTACTGATTGAGCGCCTGGGGTTCGAGTTCGATGCGCACCGCCGGCAGCGAACTGCCGCCGATCTGGACCTCACCGACACCCTGCACCTGGGACAGGCTCTGGGACAGGATGGTCGAAGCCAGGTCGTAGAGCTGGCCCTTTTCCAGCACGTCCGAGGTCAGCGACAGCACCATGATCGGCGCCTGGGACGGGTTGACCTTCTTGTAGGTCGGCATGCTGCGCATACCGCTGGGCAACAGGTTACGCGAGGCGTTGATCGCCGCTTGCACCTCCCGCGCCGCGCCGTTGATGTCGCGGTCGAGGTCGAATTGCAGGATGACCCGGGTCGAGCCCTGGCTGGAGCGGCTGCTCATGGTGTTGACCCCGGCGATGGCGCCGAAGGAACGCTCCAGCGGCGTGGCCACGGTGGACGCCATGACCTCCGGGCTGGCGCCAGGCAGGCTGGCCTGCACCACGATCACCGGAAAGTCCATTTGTGGCAGCGGCGACACCGGCAACAGGCCGAAGCTGACACCGCCCAGCAGCATGATCGCCAGGCTCAGCAACATGGTCGCGACCGGGCGCTTGATGAAAGGACCGGAAAGGTTCATGGCTGCTCTACCGCTTCCACGGACTCAGGCTTGCGGCCCCAGCGCCGACCGAGGCGGTCGAAATACAGATAGATCACGGGCGTGGTGAACAGCGTCAGCACCTGACTGACCAGCAACCCGCCCACCATCACCAGGCCCAGCGGCTGGCGCAATTCCGCCCCGGAACCGGTGGCCAACATCAGGGGCACCGCACCGAACAGGGCCGCCAGGGTGGTCATCAAGATAGGCCGGAAGCGCAGCAAGGCCGCTTGATAGATCGCCGTTTCCGGGTCCATGCCCTGATTGCGCTCGGCGTCCAGGGCGAAGTCGATCATCATGATCGCGTTCTTCTTCACGATGCCGATCAGCAGGATGATGCCGATGATCGCGATCATGCCCAGGTCATTGCCGCTGAGGATCAACGCCAGCAACGCACCGACCGCCGCCGAGGGCAGGGTTGAGAGAATGGTAATGGGGTGAATGTAGCTTTCGTACAGCACGCCCAACACGATGTACATGGTCACCACCGCCGCCAGAATCAGCAGCAAGGTACTCGACAGCGACGCCTGGAAAGCCTGGGCCGCACCCTGGAACTGGGTCTGCACGCCAATCGGCATGCCGATGTCCTTCTGCACCTGTTCGATGATCTGCACCGCATGCCCCAGCGCCACGCCGGGCGCGAGGTTGAACGACATCATCACCGCCGGGAACTGGCCGATATGGGTGATCGCCAGTTGCGCCTGGCGCTCTTCGATGTGCGCCAGGCTGGACAGACGCACCTGACCGCCATCGGTGGTCTTGACGTGGATCTGCTCCAGCGCCTGCGGGCCGATCTTCTCCCCGGACTGCGATTGCAGCACCACGCGGTATTGGCTGGCCTGGGTGTAAATGGTGGAAATCTGCCGCTGGCCGAAGGCGTCGTACAGTGCATCGGTGATGTTCGACACCGAGACCCCGACCCGCGACGCGGCATCCCGGTCGATCATCAGATAGACCTGCAAGCCCTTGTCCTGCAGATCACTGGCAACGTCTGTCAGCTCCGGCCGTTGCGCCAGGGCCTCGACCAGACGCCCGCTCCACAGGCTGAGCAGTTCGGAGTCCGGCGACGACATGCTGAACTGATATTGCGTACGGCTGACACGGTCCTCAATGGTCAAATCCTGCACCGGCTGCATGAACAGGCGAATGCCGACCAGTTTGTCCAGCTCCGGTTGCAGTCGGGCGATCACCGCCGTTGCGCTCAGGTCGCGCTCGCTGTGGGACTTGAGATTGATCAGCAACCGACCGCTGTTGAGCGTCGAGTTGTCACCATCGACGCCGATATACGACGACAGGCTTTCGACAGCGGGATCAGCCAGGATCACCTTGGCCAGCTCCTGTTGACGCTCGCTCATCGCTGCAAAGGAAATCGATTGCGGCGCCTCGGAAATGCCCTGGATCACCCCGGTGTCCTGCACCGGGAAGAAGCCCTTGGGCACGACCATGTACAGCAATACCGTCAGCGCCAGGGTGGCGATGGCCACCAACAAGGTCAGTGGCTGGTGCTTGAGCACCCACTGCAATTTGCGCCCATAGGCCGCGATCATCCAGTCGATGAACGCGCCACTGGCGCGATAGAAACGGCCTTGTTCTTCTTCCCTGGGTTCACGCTTGAGCAGCCGCGCGCACATCATCGGCGTCAGGGTCAGGGACACCACCAGGGAGATCAGGATCGCCACCGACAGGGTGATGGCGAATTCGCGGAACAACCGCCCCACCACGTCCGCCATGAACAGCAACGGGATCAGCACCGCGATCAGCGACAGCGTCAGGGAAATCAGGGTGAAGCCGATCTGCCTGGCACCCTTGAGCGCCGCATTCAGCGGACTATCGCCCTCTTCGATAAATCGGGAAATGTTCTCCAGCATGACGATTGCATCGTCCACCACAAAACCGGTGGCGATGGTCAGGGCCATCAGGGTCAGGTTGTTGACCGAGAAGCCCGCGAGGTACATCACGCCAAAGGTGCCGATCAGCGACAGCGGCACGGCCACCGACGGAATGATCGTGGCGCTTGCCCGACGCAGGAACAGGAACGTCACCATCACCACCAGCGCGATGGCGATCAGCAGCTCATGCTGCACGTCCTTGACCGAGGCGCGGATGGTCTGGGTACGGTCAGTCAGCACGGTCACGTCGAGGCCGGCCGGCAGGTTGTCGGTGATGCTCGGCAACAAGGCCTTGATCCGGTCAACCACCTCGATGACGTTGGCCCCGGGCTGGCGCTGGATATTCAGCAGCACCGCCTGGTTTTCGTTGGCCCACGCCGCCAGGCGTTCGTTCTCGGCACCGTCGACGATCTCGGCCACATCCTTGAGACGCAATGGCGCGCCGTTGGCGTAAGCCAGGATCAGGTTGGCGTAGTCCTTGGGCGAGGTCAGTTGATCGTTTGCATCGAGCATCGAAACCCGGGTCGGGCCATCGAAGTTACCCTTGGGCTGGTTGACGTTGGAGGCGCCGATCAGCGTGCGCACGTCCGACAGGTTCAGGCCGTTGGCCGCCAGGGCCTCGGGGTTGACCTTGATCCGCACTGCCTGACGCTGGCCGCCGGCGATGCTGACCATGCCGACGCCGCTGATCTGGGCGATCTTCTGCGCCATGCGCGTGTCGACCAGGTCGTTGAGCTTGGGCAGCAGCATGGTCTTGGACGTGATGGCCAGGGTCAGCACCGGCGTATCGGCCGGGTTGACCTTGTTGTACACCGGAGGTGCCGGCAGGTCCTTGGGCAACAGGTTGGTCGCGGCGTTGATCGCGGCTTGCACCTGCTGCTCGGCGACGTCCATGTTGATGTCGAGGCTGAAACGCAGGGTCAGTACCGAGGCGCCGCCAGAGCTGGTGGACGCCATTTGTGTCAGGCCGGGCATCTGCCCGAACTGACGTTCAAGCGGCGCAGTCACGGCACTGGTCATGACGTCCGGGCTGGCGCCGGGATAGAGCGTCATCACGCGGATGGTCGGGTAATCGACCTGAGGCAATGCCGAGACCGGCAACAGTCGATAAGCGATTACACCGGCCAGAATAATGGCCAGCATGCTCAGGGTGGTCGCTACCGGGCGAAGGATGAACAGCCGCGAGAGATTCATGCGCCGCCCTTTTTCGCCTTGTCGGTGGTCGCCGGCTCAGCGCCGTCCGCCGCCGATTTGCCTTGCAGATGGCCGGCCGGGCTGGTCGGCACGTCCTCGGGGGTGTTGACCACTTCCACGTCGCTGCCGTCCTTCAGGCGATCGGTGCCCTCCAGCACCACGCGATCACCCGCGGAAAGGCCTTCGGTGACCACGGTGTTCTCACCGTCGCTGGCGCCGATTTTCAACTGGCGAATCTTGACCTTCTTGTCGCCGTCCAGGGCATAGACGAAGGTGCCATTGGTGCCGAACTGGATCGCCGCGGAAGGCGCGAGTACCACGTCTTTGAGGGTGTCGGCCAGCAGGCGCACATTGACGAACTGGTTGGGGAACAGCGACTGGTCACGGTTTTCGTACCGCGCCTTGAATTTCAGGGTGCCGGTGGTGACGTCGATCTGGTTGTCCAGGCTCTGCAACACACCGGTGGCCTGCAATTTGGTGTCACCGCGATCCCAGGCCTCGGCCGGCAGCTTGGCGCCGCTGCGATAGCGGGCCAGCACGACCTCGAGGCTGTTTTCCGGCAGGGTGAAGGCCACGCTGATCGGTTGGGTCTGGGTGATGACCGCCAATGCCGTCGTGTCGTTGGCTGCCACCAGGTTGCCGACGTCCAGTTGCCGCAGACCGACGCGCCCGGCGATCGGTGCGCGGATCCGGGTGAATTCGAGATTGAGCTTGGCGTCGTTGACCGCCGCCTGATTGGTCTTGACCGTGCCCTGGAACTGACCTACCAGCGCTTCGGCGGTGTCCAGGGTTTGCTTGGCGATGCTGTCTTCGCGGTACAGGCCGCGATAACGCTCGACGTCCACCTGGGCGTTTTTCAGCTGTGCCTGGTTCTGCAGCAAGGTCCCTTCGGCCTGGAGCAAGGCGTTCTGGTAGGGGCGCGGGTCGATCTCGGCCAGCAGGTCGCCCGCTTTGACCATCTGCCCTTCTTCGAAATAGATCTTGACCAGCTCACCGCCAACGCGGCTGCGCACGTTGATGGTATTCAGCGCCGTGACAGTGCCCAGCGCCTTGTAGTACAGCGGGAAGTCGCCCTTGACCGCGGGTGCCACTCGCACCGGAACCGGCCCTGTCGCACCGCCGAACCCTGGCCGCATCGCGCCTGACCTGCCCGTGTGTCCGGCAACGGCTTTTTGCCCCGCAGCGTCTTTCGGCACAGCGCCGCCGGGCCAGAACTTCCAGCACAGACCAGCGATGACCAACAGGACAAGCAGGCCTGACAGCCAGCGACGGGGACTACGGGGGGCGGAGGATTGCATTGAGTGATCAACCATTAGGCGCGTGGGCTTCTTTTACATGAGGCTGAACGATAAGCACTGGCGGGTCTTAAGCAAAGCGCCTTTACCGGCAATTTACTTTCGGCTTACGTATCAGGAGATATATCCAAGACACTGAAACACAAATGAAAACGGCCTGGGGAGGGCCAGGCCGTTAACAAATGTAAACGCAGGCTTATTTCAGTACAGCAAGTGCCGCTTCGTAGTTCGGTTCTTCAGCGATTTCCTTGACCAGTTCGCTGTGCAGGACGTTGTCGTTCTCGTCCAGCACCACCACGGCGCGGGCCGTCAGGCCTTTGAGCGGGCCGTCAGCGATGGCCACGCCGTAGTTCTCGATGAACTCGGCACCGCGCAGGGTCGACAGGTTCTGTACGTTTTCCAGGCCTTCGGCGCCGCAGAAACGGGCCTGGGCGAACGGCAGGTCAGCGGAGATGCACAGCACCACGGTGTTGGCGACGTCATTGGCCTGGGCGTTGAACTTGCGCACGGAGGTGGCGCAAGTCGGGGTGTCGACGCTTGGGAAGATGTTCAGCACTTTGCGCTTGCCGGCGAAGTCCTTCAGGGAGACGTCGGACAGATTGCCGGCAACCAGGGAAAAGGCTGGCGCCTTGGAACCGGCTTGAGGCAGTTGGCCGTTGACTTGAACCGGGTTGCCTTTAAGAGTGACTTGAGCCATGAACGGAGTCCTTCTGAACGTTGTGGTAGAGAAATTTGAAGAGGTCGAAGTTAACCACGAAATGGTCGGACGACCTACTCTGGATACAAATTGTGAACAGTCGTCGAGCAATCTGAAATCCCGCGTTTGCACAATCACCACAAAACCCTGTGGGGGCGGGGCTTGCCCGCCCCGATAGGCTATCGCCCTCCCCAGCCGCCACCCGGCGTTCATCACGAAAGACACGCATCGACCCCGTCGGCGAATTTTTTCGCAACAGTGTCGATTGGGTGTTCCGCCATACGACTATAAATTGAACCACTCAATTTCAGCGGAGATCGAAACCATGCGATTCATGATCATCATCAAAGCCAGTCAGGACTCCGAAGCCGGCGTCATGCCCAGCAACGAATTGCTGACCGCCATGGGCAATTACAACGAAGAGCTGGCCAAGGCCGGCATCCTCGTCGCGGGCGAAGGCCTGCACCCCAGCAGCAAAGGCGCCCGCGTGCGCTTCTCGGGCGACAAGCGCACGGTGATCGACGGCCCCTTCGCCGAAACCAAGGAACTGATCGCCGGCTACTGGCTGTGGCAGGTGAAATCCAAAGAAGAAGCCATCGAGTGGGTCAAGCGCTGCCCTAATCCGATGCCGGGTACTGAGGCCGAGATCGAGATTCGGCAGGTGTTCGAGATGGAGGATTTCGGCGAGGAGTTCACGCCGGAACTGCGCGAGCAGGAAGAGCGGGCGTTTGGGCAGAAGAAGTGCTGAATATTTGTGCCTGAGCAGGTAACGGCGATTCGTGCGATCACGTCCCGGGCATTACCCGCCTCAATGGACGTGATCGAATGCTCGGCGATCACCTGCTAGACGGGATACTCATGTCGGTTTCTAAACATGACATAAACAGGATCCAGCTCTGACGCGGCAGGGAAAACCACAATGTAGTCGTCAAAATGGACACCTTCGTTATTGCCCAAGGGCGTCAGAACCGGGACGGGAGGAGATACAACAAAAAGCAACGAACGTGATTGTTGCCAGTTCCCAGGTTCGTTGTTTTCAAGAGAAATCTCGCCGGCCCAGGAAATCGTAACCGGCGCTGCGCCATCAGCAGTGAATCTGTAGGTGTTCACCCCTTGGCCTGGATATGCCGACCTGACCCGCACTTTGGGAGTTGAGTGTCCAGACAAAGACGCAGTGACGAAAACCTGCGACATGGAACTAACACCCTGTATGCCCAGGAGCGAGGCGCCAGGTGTGGCGGTAATGACGGCGGAGCTCATCCTGAATGGGATCTCTATCTCCGCCCTGCTCCGTGCCAGTGCTTGCCAATCCATACCTTCGATAGGCACCAGTTCTGACAACGGCATGCAAAGGCCATAAATCTGGGCATCTGCACGACTGGAAAAACCGAAATGCAGCACAGGAGCGCACTGGGTGGCGAGTGGAGCACCAGTAGTGTTCTGCCATGAAAACTCAGCCACCGCCGAGCGAATGGATTTTTGCAGATCAACCTGTTGCGACAACTCCAACGCAGATGACTGACCTTGAAGCAGCAAGGCAGGGCGTTTGTCGATAAAGTTCAATGACCCATTAATTACACAAGCAGCATGGGCCGGACCAAGTTTGGCGAGACTTCGTGAACGGATCAAATGTTGCTGCGCGGTGTTCAGCATCGCTTCTGCTTCAACATGAACAACAGGGTGGCGCTGGTTAATGTCCGCCAATCGCGCAAAGTACTGAATATGTGTTGTGTTGATCTGTTGAGCGATGTTTTGCCACTGCATGTGTTCGGATCGGGCATAAGTCAGGTCATCCTGTGCTCTGCTTTTGGCTAATTCAATCCATGTTTTCCGAAACTCGAACGTTCTGGCCGCGCTCCTGGTTTCACGCTGGGCTCGTTCGAGATTGCGAATGTTCGCTTCCTGTACGGATACTTCCAGTTGGGTACCTTGAAGGCCTCTAAAGTACAGGACAGCCTGTTCAAATTTTTCAAAGGCTTGCTTGACTGCCTGATCCAACAAGGCCAAATCTGAAGCAATTTTTTGCACTTCAGCGAAGGCACGGGCAATTGGGCTCATCGCTAACGGTGGAGGTGATACGGATGACGATACGCCCTTGAATGCAACCATGCCTTGTTTCTGATACCAGTCGCTAACGGCGTACACAACCCAAACCGCGCTATTGGAGCCGAATCTTTCATCGGGATAAAACAATAAATCCGCACCTTGAGGATGGCCGACTATGCGGTCGAAATAATTGATCAGGTCGTCATGTTCTCGCTTGGGTAGATCCACGGCCCAGATTTTTTCGACCAATGCCTCAAACTCCAAAGCTGTGTATTCCTTGAGTGTTGCTTTAAGTTCCATCCTTGGTTCTTCCTTGTTTTTCGTGGGCGAGTTGCCGAAGACGATGACATCTGCTCGATCAAGAGCAGATGCCATCGTAGAGATGTGAATTATTCTGGCTTGAAACCGGGTTTGTTATTGGCGGCACGCCATGCTTTGACTTCTTTCAGGATGCCTTCGGGACTGTCTTCCTGGCCCTCCTTTGGGTAGAAGATGACGTCTGAACGGCCTGGGTGCTCTGTGACTGACTCAAAATGGCTTAAGAGTCTGTCTCGATACTCCTCAAGCGCTCGTCCTTTTAAATTGCTTGCCTGATGAAAAAACTCGCCCAAAAAAGCCAGAAACTCCGCCTCAGTGTAATCCTCGAGCTTCGCTTTAAAAGAGATCATTATGGTTACCTTTATGCAGTCGAATATGACGTATAGGGGTCATTACCAATAAATTATCCAGATCATAAACAGCGCCATCTTTTGAAATTTCAATTTGATGATGGAGCTCGAATGCCTTCCGCTCTCCTGCTTGATCAATCAACGTGGGATATGGAGCTGAACCATCTCGCATTCTTTCGAGGTTACCTTTATTAAATTGCGTACTTAGTAATGCGTCCGCCGCAACAGCCTTCCAAGCAGCTGCCATCGTAGAGATGTGAATTATTCTGGCTTGAAGCCGGGTTTATTATTGGCGGCACGCCATGCTTTGACTTCTTTCAGGATGCCTTCGGGACTGTCTTCCTGACCTTCTCTTGGGTAAAAGATCACATCCGAGCGGTCTGGATGCTCGGTTACCCATTCGAAATGCTGCACCCCCTTGGCGATGAAATTATCAAACGCTTCTGCAGACAAGTCGTCTCGCTCCTCATAAAGGCCGCGTAAAAACTCCAAAAACTCAGCTTCTGTGTAGTCTTCAAGTTCCTCTTTGAAAATCATGATTAATTTCCTCGCCCATGAAAATCAATGCACCGTCTTGGTGTCATTACAACAAAATTGTCCGCTTCGAAAACTCCGCTTCGCTGGGCAACCTCTACGAAATGGCAAGCTTCGACTTTAATTCGCACTCAATTCATTTCCGATAATGAAGCGCGCCCAAAAAACCACAAACCTGAAATACCAGCCCCCTTCTCCTCCTCATCAATAGCCGCAATCATCTCGATTAGCGGCAGGATCGAATATCCGAAAACGGAAAACAACGTTATATTTAGACGAGCTAATATTCATCAAGCCCGCATTTTACACCCCTGAACAACTGCTCACAAAACTCAGCCGTTACAGCAAGGTTTTAATCATGATCTTTATCGACCAATGTAAAGACCAAGGTTTTAACTTCCATTGCCGCTGTATATTGAAATACGACCTTCTTGCCTGGAAAAACAACAGGATCCAGCAGATAGGATTCCCATCCACCTGTTTGGCCCATAGGTTCTGGCATTTTGATTGGACCTCTTGATTCCATTGGTTGACCGAAGAGCGCATGCACATCGGACTGGGTCATGGCCATTCTGTAGGGAGCAGGAAGGTCGCCTTTATATCTCACCGTAGTAGGCATTGTTTCCTTCAAAGTGAAAAATAAACTATCCAACACTTTAGTTTCATACCAAAACGTCAGTTCTACTCCATCTTCGACCTCAAGATCCAGCCGATTAGACCCAGGATAGAGTTCAACAAGAGATTGGGCATGAATGATTCCGCTTGCCATCAACGACTTATATGTGCGACCAACTCCTGCTATCAGTTCCATGACTTTTGCCGCGTCCATTAGTACCACCCCTGTTGTTTATGAAGAGCATGTAACCTCTCGCACCCAATCTCGATGTTGCCTTCGTCGAGGTGTGAGTTATTCAGGCTTGAACCCAGGTTTATTATTGGCGGCACGCCATTCTTTGACTTCTTTCAGGATGCCTTCGGGACTGTCTTCCTGGCCCTCCTTTGGGTAGAAGATGACGTCTGAACGGTTTGGATGCTCGGTGACCAGCTCAAAGTGTTTGATGCGTTTTAGCATGTATTTATCAAATTCATCCGCAGTCAAATCTCCTCCACCTTCAAAAAGCTCTCTAAGAAACTCCAAAAATTCAGACTCCGTGTAGTCTTCGAGACGTGAGTTTTCTTTCATGGTTGTGTTCCTCCTTTATGCTCTAGAACATGTCGTCTCGGTGTCATTACGACAATATTTTCCATGTCGTAGACCGCTCCTCCTTGCGCAATCTCCACTTGATGATGAAGCTCGAATTTTACTCGACCACCATACTGATCATTCGTGCTCGGGAAGGGCGCAATACCCTTGCCCATAAATCTCAGATTGGTAGCACTGAATTGAGCACTTAAAATCGTGTCCGCCGCAACAGCCTTCCAAAACGCCTCCCTGAACCGATGAAAATTAGCAAACTCACGCCCTCTTAACTGATCAGCAATCTGCGAAGGTATAGGCGCTCCCTGCGCTCGCGCACCCTCAACCAAACGCCCCGCCTACCCAGCAACATCTTCTTCATCGCCCCCGACATCGACAACCAGACCCTGCTCGAATACGCCTGTGAATCGCTGGCCTCGGCGAATGTCATGGCCAGTGACTTCGCCAGGTATCTGAAGGGGTCCCAGAGCAATACGCTGTTGGGTATTCAACAGTCGATCATGCTGGGCGAACTGGCAGTCAACCGGGTGCTGGATAATCTTGACCCGCGCTGATCACGCCTAAGCACAGATCCTTGAAACCCGCCTTTTGTGCTCACACAGACGGCGGGTTTCGTCGTTTCAATCAGTGCGCTCACGCCTAACCTGCTGATTTTTATTGACTTTTTAGTACACATAGGCACCGAAATTCCGCCTGCAAAATCCAGAGAATCAATCCCTTCGACTGGCTAAACCGTGGTGAGCTGCTAGCGTCAAAAGGACGTGTCCTACAGGCTAGAGAGCAAAGAGACTACGTCGCAACGGCCGCCTAGTGCCGAGCAGTCCAAATGAGCCACCAAGGAACCGGGGAATCATGTCGAACACCATGGGGATGTGCGTCTGTCTTTTGGCGAACTTGCATGCGCCTGGCTTTTATACCCTCAACAACCCGCTGAACCCGGCGCCAGATATCAACCTGCAAGACGTCTGCTCCCTCAAGCTGCATGCTGCTGCCTCCCTCCCCGCCAGCGCCCGTTCAGATCCGCATGGCGGCGATTTGCGCTACCTGAAAACCACCGGCACGCCCCACTCGGTTTGGGTGGCGGCAAAACCTGCAAACCCGGGCCTGATATCACCAACGTCTTCTTCGAACCGCATGGACCGTCAGTTACGGCCAGCAAGGAGTTCTTATGCACGGTGCCATTCGCGCAGCCGGCTTCAGCGTGATGACGATGTTTGTCAGCTGCGGCGTGGGTGCTCAGGACCTGGACGCACGGACCGGCCAAGTGACCCTGGACGCTGAAACACCCACTCATGTGTCTGCCCCCCCGATGCGACTTGCGCCTGGACCCGCCAGTCAAGGCCGTATCTACAAGCCCGGTAAGACCGACAACGTCACGACCAAGCGATGACGCCAAGAGACTGAATAAGGAAGTTTTATGAGTAATCGCCTGTCACTCACCGCGCTTGCGCTGGCACTGAGCGCGAACGCCTCGGCCGACTTCACCGCCACCCCGGAAGAAGCCCGGAGCATTGCCAAAGAAGCCTATTTATACGGGTTCCCCGTGGTGGAAATGTACAAGACCTTGTTCACCCAGGCCGTGGACAAGAAGAGCCCGAACTTCAAGGCGCCGTTCAACCAGATCGGCAACACCGCCAAGGCGTTTACCGCCAGGGACACCGCGTTCGTCACGCCGAATGCAGACACCCCTTACTCGTTCGTCTGGATGGACCTGCGCGCCGAGCCCCTGGTGCTGACCTTGCCGCCCATCGAAGAGCACCGTTACTACTCGGTGCAATTGATCGACGCCTACACGCAGAACTTCGCCTACCTGGGCACCCGCAGCACCGGCAACAATGGCGGCCACTACATGATCGCCGGGCCTAACTGGCAGGGTCAGCAGCCGCTGAACATCGACCGCCTGCTGCGCAGCGAAAGCAACATTGCCTATGCGCTGTATCGCACGCAGTTGTTCGATGACAAGGACCTGGCCAAGGTCAAGCAGATCCAGAAGGGTTACAAGGTCGAAACCCTCAGCCACTACGACAAGCAAAAGGCGCCACCGGCCGCGCCGAAGATCGACTGGCCGAAACCCACACCGACCATGAGCGACACCCCGGACCTGTTTCGCTACCTGAATTTCATGCTGTCGTTCGCTCCGTCCCAGGACGTGGAAAAGGACCTGCTCGGGCGATTCGCCAAAATCGGCATCGAAGCCGGCAAGCCGTTCAACGTCAGCACACTCACGGCGGACCAGCGCAAGGCCCTGGAGGACGGCATCAGCGACGCCAAGGCAGAATTCGCGGCGCTCAAGAAAACCAAAGTGGATACCCACGAACTCACCAGTGGCGACGTGTTCGGCACCCGTGATCACCTCAAGGGCAATTACCTGTACCGCTATGCCGGCGCCAACATGGGGATTT
This sequence comes from Pseudomonas sp. MIL9, assembly GCF_016887925.1. Classification (NCBI taxonomy): domain Bacteria; kingdom Pseudomonadati; phylum Pseudomonadota; class Gammaproteobacteria; order Pseudomonadales; family Pseudomonadaceae; genus Pseudomonas; species Pseudomonas sp. MIL9. Next base: position 98,777 of record NZ_JAFEHE010000010.1, read on the forward strand.
TCGGCAACTCCGCCGAAGAAGCGAATTACATCGGCTATTTCGTCGACAAGGATGGGCAACCGGTCGATGCCTCGAAACACGATTACACCCTGCACTTCGACAAAGACGCCCTGCCCCCGGCCGACGCGTTCTGGTCGCTGACGATGTACGACGGCAAGACCAAATTGCTGGTGGCCAACCCGCTCAATCGCTACCTGATCAACTCGCGCATGTTGCCCGGTCTCAAGTTCGACGACGACGGCGGACTGACCCTTTACGTACAAAACAAGGCCCCGGCCAAGGCCCAGCAAAGCAACTGGCTGCCGGCACCGAAGGGTCCGTTCTACGGCGTACTGCGCCTGTACCTGCCCAAACCGGAAGTCACCAACGGCCAATGGAATATGCCGTTGCTGACTCCTGTAGACCAAAAAGACAAATAAGCGGAGTCAGTGATGATGAGGCCTTTGGTAGTGCGCCCTTTGTTGGCGCTGTGCATGGTTGGCGGTAGCCCGCTGGTGCTGGCAACCGAGGGCGGCGTTGGCCGGCCGATCACCGGTCAGCAGGTGATTTCCAATGCGGGGGTCATACCGCCAGCACCGGGCTGGGTAATGTCCCTGACCAGCATCTGGTACGACGGCGATCTCAGGGGCAACGCCCAAGTGCCGATTGTCGGTGCCTTGAGTACCGGGCTGGACATGAAGGTGTCCTACACCATGGCCAACTTCACCCGTGTCTGGGACACCGGCAAGGGAAGCTGGAACTACGCCTCGGCCATTGGCGTGCCGGTGCAGTACACCGACGTCACCGCGAGCATCACCGGCCCGCGTGGACGTACGCTGGGCAGGGAAGACACCGGCACCCAGTTCGCCGACATGCTGGTGACACCGATTGCCGCCGGCTACCACTTCGACGAGGTCAACCACCTCTCCTTGTCCCTGCCGATCTACGTGCCGACCGGTGCCTACAACGACAACCGCCTGGCCAACCCCGGGCAGAACAACTACACCTTCATGCCCACCGTGGCGTTCACTCACCTGGACGGCAAGGGCGGCGAGTTCACCCTGTCGGGCGGGCTGGAGTTCTATACCGAAAACAACGCCACCGATTACAAAAACGGCGACATCTTCACCCTCGACGCCTTATGGACCCATGGTTTCGGCAACGGCTGGAACGCGGGGCTGGTGGCCGGTTATATCCAGCAGATCACCGATGACTCAGGCAGTGGCTCTACCACGGGCTTTCGCGGACGTTCGGTGGGCGCCGGCCCTTCCGTGGGCTGGAACGGCAAGTTTGCCGATGCCCAGGCCAGCGTCAGCGCTCGCTGGGTGCCCGAGTTCGACACCAAGAACCGGCCGGAAGGCAATGGTTTCAACATCAACCTGACCCTCGCGTTTTTCTAAGAGGCAGCGCGATCAACAGCCGCTGGAATTTCCGCCCACCCTTCATCCCGGTCATTCCGACCTTTATGTTGTGAGCGAGGAGCAACCCGTGACCGCACTCAATGATCTCAACGCCCTGCAAGCCAGCATCGCCGAAGCGGTGCTGGGCCAGGACCAGGTGATTCGGCAGATCCTCCTGGGCTTGCTGGCCAATGGGCACTTGCTGCTGGAGAGCCTGCCGGGGCTGGCCAAGACCCGCACGGTCAAGGCGCTGGCCAAACACCTGGACGCGAAGATGAGTCGCATCCAGTTCACCCCGGATTTGCTGCCGTCAGACATCACCGGCGCCGAGGTGCTGCACCAGGTAGAGGGCAAAAACGAGATCCGCTTCCAACCGGGCCCGCTGTTCGGCAACCTGATCCTGGCCGACGAAATCAACCGCGCCCCGGCCAAGGTCCAGGCTGCGTTGCTCGAAGCCATGGAAGAACGGCAGATCACCGTGGCCGGCAACAGCCATACGCTGCCAGAACTGTTCATTGTCGTCGCGACGCAGAACCCCATCGAGCAGGAAGGCACCTACCCGCTGCCGGAAGCACAGATGGACCGCTTTCTGATGAAAGTCCTGCTGGATTACCCCAGTGCGGAAAACGAGAGCCAGGTGCTGCGCCTGTTGCGCGAAGAAGAACAGGCCCTCGGCGCCAAGACCGCCCCGGTGCAGGGCTTCGCCCTGGCCCAGGACGTGATCTTCGCTGCACGCCGGGAAGTCAGTGCGGTGCACGTCTCACCGGCCATCGACCGCTATTTGATCGACATCATCAATGCCACCCGCCATCCGGTCGATTACGACGCCGACCTCGGGCGCTGGATCAATATCGGCGCCAGTCCTCGCGGCGGTATTGGCCTGGACCGCTGCGCCCGCGCCGATGCCTGGTTGCAGGGCCAGGATTTCGTCTCGCCGGACAACGTGCGCGCCGTGGTGCATCCGGTGCTGCGCCATCGCCTGCAACTGAGCTACGACGCGGTGGCCGACGGCGTAACGGCCGATCAGGTGCTCGACCGGTTGCTCGATAAAGTGGCGATTCCCGCATGAACGCGGACGGTCTGGTCTACGTCTCTCTGGCGCAATTGATGGCGCTGGAGTTCAAGGCCCGTGACCTGAGTTTTCTCGCACGTCAGCCCCAGGGCAGCATCCTGGCCGGCAACCATGCGTCGCGCCTGCGTGGCCGTGGCTTGAATTTCGATGAATTGCGCCGGTACCAGCCAGGGGACGATTTGCGCCACCTCGACTGGCGTGCGTCGCTGCGCACCGGCAAACCGGTGGTGCGCACCTTCACCGAAGAGCGCGACCGTCCGGCGCTGATACTTGTCGACCAGCGCATGTCGATGTTTTTCGGCTCGCAACGCAGCTTCAAATCCGCCGTCGCCGCCGAACTCGGTGCGCTGGCGGCGTGGATGGTGTTCAACGCCGGGGATCGGGTCGGCGGGCTGGTGTTCAACGATCAGCGCATCGACAGCATCGCGCCATTGCGCAGCCGCAAGCGGATCGAAGCCCTGTGCAGCCGCATCGTCCAGCAGAACCAGGCACTGAATGCGGCCAATCCGGATGCCGAGGGCGAAGACCAGCTCGACAAAGTCTTGCAGCAGTGCCTGGCACTGGCCGGTCACGATCACCTGATCTGTATCGTCAGCGACTTTGCCGGTGCTGGAGAACGGACCTTGCAGCTGATGCGCCAGTTGGCGACGCACAACGATGTGATCGCCATGCAGGTCTACGATCCGTTGGCCCTGAACCTGCCGAAAAACGGCCGCTTGCTGATCACCCAAGGCCAGTTGCAGGTGGAGCTGGCGGTGGAGCGCCGTCAGGTGCACCAGCCTTTGGGCGACTTTCTCAGTGGCCGGCTCAAGGACGTTGCAACGCTGCTACGGCGCAGTCGGGTGCCTTTGATGATGTTCAGCACCGCCACCGAGGCACAGCAACAATTGCGCGCCGAGCTGGGCAAACTGGCTGGAGCGCGGCGATGAATCCGAACATCCCGAGCATTGACCAACTCAAGGAGATCCCACTGCCGGCACCGGTCAGCTACGCACCGCAAACCTGGGGTTGGTGGATGTTGCTCGGTTTGCTGGTGATGACCGCATCGATCATCGCCGTGCGGCGTTATTGGCAATGGCGGCGTGATCGTTATCGGCGCGAGGCGCTGCTGCGATTGGCGCAATTGCAAAAGCGCAGTGATGACCTGAATGCGTTGCGTGAGCTACCAGAACTTCTAAAACGCACCGCCCTCTCCATGCCAGCCACACAACCTGTGGGAGCGAGCCTGCTCGCGATAGCAACTCAACATTCAACAACGAAGGTGATTGTCCGTCCGCTATCGCGAGCAAGCTCGCTCCCACAGTCGCCGGCAGCGCTTGGAAAAGATGATTGGCAGGCCTTTTTGCAGCGCCACTGCAAGCAGCCGTTGCCAGCCGATTTCAGCCAGCAACTGTCGCTGCTCGCTTATGCCCCGGATGCAGCCTTGCGCGCCCTGCCCAACGCGCAACGCCAGCAGTTGTTCGACACCTGCAGACACTGGGTGGCACATCATCATGTGGCAGCTTGATTACCCCTGGCTGTTACTGCTGTTGCCATTGCCGTGGTTCGGTTATCGCTACCTGCCCGATTACCGTGAGTCGCGCAGCGCCGTGCGCGTGCCGTTTTTCACCGCCATGAGCCGTGCCGTCGGCCAGGCGCCCAGTCAGGCCGGCACCCGCAGCAATCGCTGGCAATTGCTGTTGAACCTGCTGGTGTGGGCGCTGTTGCTGTTGGCGGCGGCCCGGCCGGTGTACGTGGAAAAACCCATCGAGCGTCAGCAGCCGGTGCGCGACCTGATGCTGGCCATCGACATTTCCCAGTCCATGGAAACCACCGATTTCACCGACGCCAATGGCCAGAAAATCAATCGCCTGGACGCCGTCAAAGCGGTGGTGCATGGCTTCATCGACAAGCGCAAAGAGGATCGTCTCGGCCTGATCGTGTTCGGCAGTGGCGCTTACCCGCAGGCCCCCTTGACCCTCGATCACGCCAGCCTGTCGTTGCTGCTGGGCGACACCGGCATCGGCATGGCCGGCCCCAACACAGCGATTGGCGACGCCATCGGCCTGAGCCTGAAACTGCTCGACCAGACCCGTGAACAAGAGAAAGTGCTGATCCTGCTCACCGACGGCAACGACACCAGCAGCGCCATCACCCCGGACCACGCGGCAGCCATGGCCGCAGCCAAGGGCGTGGTGATTCACACCATCGGTATCGGCGATCCTGACGCCTCCGGTGAAGCCAAGGTCAACCTGCAAGGCTTGCAGCAGATCGCCGCCGCCACCGGTGGCAAGTTTTTCCGCGCCGAGGACCGCAACGCACTGGATCAGGTCTACAGCAACCTCGATACCCTCACGCCGCATCAGGTGAAAACCCTCAGCCATCAACCCAAACGCGACCTGTTCTGGTGGCCGCTCGGGACGGCGATCGCCCTGCTTGCGCTCTATCACCTGGGTGCCCTGCTGTGGCCACGCGTGTCCATTGCCCGTCAACGGCAGGCGGTTTGAGATGGACATCAACCTCAGCGACTTTCATTTCCTGCGCCCACTGTGGCTGTTGCTGCTGCCTTTCGCCGCCGTGCTGCCGTGGCTCTGGCGCCGCAGCCGCGACTTGCAGCGGCGTTTACGCAGCAACATCGCCGAGCATTTGCTGCCGCACCTCTTGATTACCCCGCAGGATCAACAGTGGCTACGCCCGGTGCATCTGGTTTGCGCGCTGTTGGCACTCGGCGCGCTGGCCGCCGCCGGGCCGACCTGGGAGCAGGATCGCCCTGACTTTCTGCAAAACCGGGCGCCGTTGATCATCGCCATTGACCTCTCGCCGTCCATGGACGCCAACGATGTGCAACCGACGCGCCTGGAAGCGGCCAAACACAAATTGCATGACCTGATCCAGCGTCGCGCCGGCGCCCGCAACGCGCTGATCGCCTACGCCGGCAGCGCGCACCTGGTGTTGCCGCCCACCGACGACCCGGCCCTGCTCGACACCTTTATCCAGGCATTGGGCACCGACCTGATCGGCAAACCGGGAAAAAATGTCGGGGCGGTGATCGATCAGGCCACGCGTTTGCTGAGCGCCGAAAAAACGCCGGGGACGCTCTTGTTGATCACCGACGGTGCCGACACCTCGGCGCTGGCCGGGCTGGACAAGCAACTGGACGACAGCGCGTTGCAAGTGCTGATCCTGGCCGTGGGCAGCGAGGACGGGGGCATCATCCACACTGCCGATGGCCAGGCGCGCACCGACAGCAATGGCCGCCCAGCGCTGGGTAGCTTCGATCAGGCCGCCCTCAAGCAGCTCGCCTCTACGCTGGATGCACCACTGGGCAGCCTGACCCTCAATAACGACGATCTGGACTGGATCGAACTACACGCCCAGCAGCATTTCCAGAGTGCCAGCGACGAACAGCGCGAACTGCACTGGAAGGACGCCGGATACTGGCTGTGCTGGCCCTTGCTGTTGATCGCGTTCTTCAGCGTGCGCAAGGGCTGGAGCCTGAACTGGATGGCCGGATTTTTACTGGCCATCGGCATTGGCTTACAACCGGCACCGGCACAGGCCAACGCACTCACCGACGCGTTTTTCACCCCGGACCAACAAGGCCGCTGGGCGTTCGAGCACGGGCACTTGCCACAAGCCGCAGCGCATTTCGTTGACCCTTACTGGAAAGGCGTCGCTGCCTACAACGCCGCCGATTTCGACCTGGCCCTGGCCAGCTTCGCCCGCCTGGAAACACCCCAGGCGTATTTCTACCTCGGCAACATTTACGTGCGCCGCTTCAAGTTCGGCGAGGCCATCGCCGCCTACACCCAAGCGCTGACATTGCAGCCGCAGTTCCCTGAAGCCACGGCGAACCTGGCGTTGGCCATCGCCTTGCAGAAAGACACCGAAAGCGCTGAGCAAAACGCCCCCGAGGTCAAACCCGACGAAATCAAAATGGACAAGGCACCCGGAAAAGGCCAGAGCAGACCGGTGCCAACCCAACAGGCGGCCTCGGATGAACAGTGGTTGCAGAACCTCACGACATCACCCGCGAAGTTCTTGAAGCAGAAATTCAGTTTGCAGGATCAGGCGGGAGGCAAGCCATGATCTGTCTGCAAAACCCGGTCGCGCCCATCGCCGGCCAGCCAGCTCCCACAGGGATAGGTGGCGTACCCAAACGTCATGAACGGCGTGCATCGTCTGGGAGCGGGCTTGCTCGCGAAGGCGCCTGCCCGGGCAACACAATACTCGGCACCTTGCTCCTGTGCCTGATCAGCGCAACCGCCCTCGCCGCCGAACCCGAACTGCGGGTCCAGACCAGCCTGCAACCGGCCGACACCGCCATGGTCGGCAGCCTGGTCGAATTGCACCTCGATGTCCTCACCGACACCTGGTTCACCAATGCCCCCACCCTGCCCGACCTCAAGCTGCCCGGCGCGCTGGTGATGCCGCCGGACGGCCACGCCGAGCACCTGAACCGGACGCTCGACGGCAAGTCCTTCAATGGCATGCGCTACCGCTACCTGATCACGCCGAATGTGGCGCAAGGGTTCGACATTCCGGCCCTGAGCGTGCGCGTCACCCCGGGCCAGGCCAGCGTCGAGTTGAGCGCCCGGAGCCAGCCGCTGCACTTCACGGCGGCGCAACCGCCGGGTTTCGCGCTCGGCGAACCGGTGCTGGTCGCGCAAGGCCTGCGGCTCACCCAGCAAATCGTCAATTCCGCGACGCCGCTGAAAGTCGGTGACAGCCTCACCCGGCAACTGACGCTGCAAGCCGACGGCGCCCTGGCCATGTCACTGCCGACGCCATCGCTGGGGGATGTCAGCGGCCTCAGCCGGTACGCCAAGAACCCGCAGGTCACCACCCTGGACGACGGTCGCGGCCACTTCACCGGCGGCCAGCGCATCGACAGCGTGACCTACCGCATCGACACCGAAGGCCCTCACACATTGCCGGCCATCGAGCTGAAATGGTGGGACGCCAGCAGCCAGCAAACCCGCACCGCGCAAGTGCCCGCCGTGAGCTTCGACGCCGCCGCCAACAGTGCCTATCGGCCGGTGTTTTCGATCAGCGAAGACCTGAAGCAGCTCGGCCAGCCCCATCGCCTGCGCCTTTCGGGCTTTGCCTTGGGCCTGTTGGCGCTGCTGTCGAGCGTGGCGCTGCTTGCCTGGATTGCCCGCCCCTTTGTCCATCGCGCGTACCTCAAGGCCAAGGCCCGGCGTCAGGCGCGGCACAGCGCCTGGCTGGCCTGCGCCGACTACGCCTGGCGGCAAATCCCGGCGCAGCTTGATGGCAAACCGCCACAGTTGAGCGCCCTGTACCTGTGGACCCGGCGCAGCCGAACGGGCCTGAAGCTGACGGGGTTCGGCCCGCGCCTGCAAGCCTTTCTGCGTGCGTGCTACGGCCGCGAACCGACCAAAGATCAGGCATTGCACCAACTCAAGGAATCCTTGACTACGCTGCATAGTCAGGCCGAACACAACAGCGAATCAGTTGCTCCCGCATTGCGACCACTCAACCCCGGGCACGAGAAGGAATTCCCATGACGAACCCGATAGCGCACCGCCATTTCCACGGGCTGAAGTTGCTGCTGGCCCTGGCGTTGAGCCTGCCACTGCTGGCCCAGGCCGCCGAACCACTGCCCTCCTGGAACGACGGCCCAGCGAAAAAGCACATCATCGAGTTCGTGCAGGCGGTGACCGATCAAGGCAGCAAGGACTTCGTCAAACCCGAGGACCGTATTGCCGTGTTTGATAACGACGGCACTTTGTGGAGCGAGCAGCCGATGTACTTCGAGCTGCTGTTTGCCCTGGAAGAGGTCAAGCGCACTGCGCCACAACACCCGGAGTGGAAAACCACCCAGCCGTTCAAGGCGGTGCTGGAAAACGATCACAAGGCGCTGGCGGCCACTGGCCTGGACGGCATGATGAAGATCTTCGGTGCGACCCACACCGGCATGACCACCGAGGCCTTCGACGATTACGCCAAGACCTGGCTCAGCCAGGCCCGCCATCCGAAAACCGGCAAGCCCTACACCGAGATGATCTTCCAGCCGATGCTGGAAATGCTCGACTACCTGCGCAGCGAAGACTTCAAGACCTACATCGTCTCCGGTGGCGACACCGGTTTCATGCGCGCCTTCGCCGAGAAGGTCTATGGCATCCCGCCCGAGCAGGTGATCGGCACCACCTTCGTCACAGTGTTTCAGTACAAGGATGGCCAGGCGTCGATCCTGCGCACACCAAAACTGGCGCATAACGACGACGGCCCGGGCAAACCGGAAAGCATCGACGCCGTCATCGGCAAGCGGCCGATCCTGGCCTTCGGCAACTCCGACGGCGACCTGCAAATGCTGCAGTGGACCGCTGCCGGGCCGGGCAAACGCTTCATGGGACTGGTGCATCACACCGACGCCAAGCGCGAATGGGCCTATGACCGCGAGTCGCAGATCGGCCGTCTGGACAAGGCCCTGGACGAAGCGAATAAACGCGGCTGGACCGTCGTCGACATGGCGGCCGAATGGCGCCGAATCTACCCGTTCGATGCCGCCACACCCGAGCAAGTGCAATAAAAAGCGTGATGCAGGACCGCGATAAACGTTTGTCGCACCGAGCGACGTAAGCAAAGGAGCAAGTCAGATGACTCGCATACGCAAATGGTTACCCAAGTTTGCCCTGGTGGTGGCCTCGGTCATGGCGATCCCGGCAATCGCCGGGGCTGCGGAAAAACCCAACATTTTGGTGATCTTCGGCGACGACATCGGCCAGACCAACATCAGCGCCTATTCCATGGGGGTGGTCGGCTACAAGACGCCGAACATCGACCGCATCGCCAAGGAAGGCATGATGTTCACCGACTATTACGCGGAGAACAGCTGCACGGCTGGACGATCGTCGTTCATTACCGGGCAGACCGTGCTGCGCACCGGCTTGTCGAAAGTTGGTTTGCCAGGCGCGACAGTGGGCCTGCAAAAACGCGACATCACCATCGCCCAGGCGCTCAAGTCCCAGGGCTATGCCACCGGCCAGTTCGGAAAAAACCACCTCGGCGACCGCGACGAGTACCTGCCGACCAACCACGGTTTCGACGAGTTCTTCGGCAACCTGTACCACCTCAACGCCGAAGAAGAGCCGGAACGTGCCAACTGGCCCAAGGACAATCCTGAGTTCACCAAGGCCTTCACGCCCCGAGGTGTGATTCACAGCTTCGCTGACGGCAAGATCGAAGACACCGGTGCGCTGAACACCAAGCGCATGGAAACCATCGACGACGAAACTACCGCCGCAGCCCAGGCGTTCATCGAGAAACAGGCCAAGGCGGACAAACCGTTCTTCGTCTGGATGAACACCACGCGCATGCACTTGTTCACCCACGTACGCGATTCGATGAAAGGTCAGAGTGGCATGGCCGGCAACGACTATGCCGATGGCATGATCGAACACGACGGCGACGTCGGCAAACTGCTGAAGACCCTCGACGACCTGAAAATCGCCGACAACACCATCGTCGTCTACACCACCGATAACGGCCCGAACCAGTTCTCCTGGCCGGACGCGGCGACCACGCCGTTCCGTAACGAGAAGAACTCCAACTGGGAAGGCGCCTACCGGGTCCCGGCCATGATCCGTTGGCCGGGCAAGATCAAGGCAGGGGAAGTGTCCAACGAGATGTTCTCGGGCCTGGACTGGTTCCCGACCCTGTTGGCGGCCGTGGGTGAGACAGACGTAAAAAACAAACTGCTCAAGGGCTGGTCGCCCACTTCCGGCGGTACCAGCTTCAAGGTGCACCTGGACGGCTACAACCAACTGCCTTACCTGACCGGTCAACAACCCAAGAGTGAGCGCAAGGAGTTCTACTACTTCAACGATGACGGCGTGCTGGTGGGCATGCGTTACGACAACTGGAAAGCGGTGTTCTGCGAACAACGCGAGCCAGGGGGCTTCAAGGTCTGGAGCGAACCTTTTGTGTGCCTGCGGGTACCGAAAATCTTCAACCTGCGCATGGACCCGTATGAACGTGCTGACATAGTTTCCGATCAGTACGCTGACTGGGCCACCAAGAACGTTTACCTGACCGAAGTGGCGGTGATGAAGTCGGCAGCGTTCCTGCAGACCTTCGTCGACTATCCACCCAGCCAGCGGCCGGCGAGCTTCAGCATCGACCAGATCCGTCAGGCGGTGGACGCCAAAATTGAGGAAAAAATGAAAGCCGCACAGTAACACCGCTCGACCGCCGCTCGCCTTCGCCGGCGAGCGGACTTTTTTCTGAATGCGCCTACAGATTTTTTTCCAATCCGAAAATTGTACAAGGCCCCCCCCATGTCCTCACGTGTCGCCAGCAAGTCGTCGGCCATACCTGCCCCTCACGTCGCCTCCCCGGCGCTGTTGATCCCCGCTCTGTTGCTGTTTATCTCCGGTGCCGCGGCGCTGGTGTATCAGGTGCTGTGGATCAAACAGCTGTCGCTGGTGGTGGGCGTCGAGGTGTACGCCATCACCACCGGCATCAGCGCGTTTTTTTGCAGGCCTGGCCCTGGGGGGCTTGCTGTTCGGCCGCTGGGCGGACCGCTTGCAGCAGCCGGTGCTGCTGTATGCCGGGCTGGAGGTGCTGGTGGCGGTACTCGGTGTCGGCGCGACGTTCGCCATGAGCCTGGCGGCCAGCCCTTTCGCCTGGCTGGAACAACACATCGGCCTGCTGGCCTGGGTGTTGCCGTTCGCCCTGGTGGGCATTCCCGCCTTGCTGATGGGGGGCACGTTGCCGGTGCTGGTTCGTTCGTTGGCCAGCCACCCGCAACAACTGGGCAAGGCTGGCGGCCACTTGTATGCGGCGAACACCGCAGGCGCCATCGCCGGCACCCTGCTCGCGGCGTTCGTGCTGATTGCCACCCTGGGCGTGCGCGGCAGTGCCCTGGCCGCGGCGATGTTGAACCTGCTGGCCGCTGCCGGGGCCCTGTGGTTCCAGCGTCATCGCTCACTGCCGGTTGAAACCCCCATCAAACACCACACGGACAAGGCACCGGATCGCCTGGCCCTGTGGCTGTATTCGATCGCCGGTGGCGTGGCCCTTGGTTACGAAGTGGTGTGGTCGCAGTCCATCGTGCAGTTCATGAGTACGCGCACCTATGCCTTTGCCGTGGTGCTGGCGACGTACCTCACCGGGCTGTTCCTGGGCAGTGCCCTGCTCGCCCGTCGGGTCGATCGCCTGCGCGATCCCTGGGGGGTATTCGGCCTGCTGATCGCTGGCGCCGGGCTGATCGCGCTGCTGGAAATCGCCTTGCTCGGGCGCTGGCTGGTACTCGCCCAGAGCCTGGTCGAAGCCAGGGTGCTGTCGTTGGGTGCCAGTGAGTTACTGGGCATGAGCGCACGCTTCGCGGTCGCTGCCCTGAGCATCGTGTTCGTGCCGACCGTGCTGCTCGGCGCGGCGTTTCCCGTGGCACTGCGCTTGAGCGTCGGGCGCGACCATGTGGGGCGCAATGTTGGTGAGGTCGTGGCGTTCAATACCCTGGGCGGGATTATCGGAGTGATGCTCTGCGGTTTTGTGCTGATCCCGTTGCTGGGGCTGGTGCGGACTCTTGGCTTGCTGGCGATCATCGCCGCCGCGATCGGCTACTTCGCCGTGCGCAAGGGCCATGGGGTCAAGAAAGGCCGGCGCCAGGGCGTGGTCGCGGTCGGCCTGTTATCGGTGGCACTGGCGTTGCTGACCCCGGTCGACAAACTGGCCGGCCTGCTGCCCGGTGCGCGCAACGGCACCTTGGCGTTTTATGAGGAAGGTCGCGGCGGCACTGTCGCCGTAGTCACCCAGGGCAAGGGGCAGAAGGCGTTTCAGCGCTTGTACATCCAGGGCGTGTCCAACACTGGCGACGCCATGCCATCCCTGCGCTACATGCGCATTCAGGCACTGTTGCCGCTGCTGATCCACAACGGAGAACCGCGCTCGGCGCTGGTGATCGGCTTTGGCACCGGCATCACCGCTGGCGCCCTGACCCGCTATCCGGGCCTGGAGCATCGCGTCGTCGCCGAACTGCTGCCGTCGGTGGTCAAGGCTGCGCCCTTGTTCAAGGGCAACTTCAATGCCGCCACCGATCCCGGTGTCGATGTACGTTTGCGCGACGGTCGCCAGGAACTGCTGCGCAACCCGCAGCAGTACGACCTGATCACCCTTGAACCACCACCGCCGTCCGCTGCCGGCGTGGTCAATCTGTATTCCCGGGACTTTTACCAACTGGCGGCCAGCCGTTTGCAGAACCAGGGCCTGGTCGCCCAATGGCTTCCGTTGCCGACGCAAAACATCGACGACTCGCGCTCGCTGGTGCGCAGTTTCCTTGACGTCTTCCCCTACGCCACCCTGTGGACCAGTGAGTTCCACGAGATGCTGCTGGTGGGCTCGCTGGAGCCGATGGAACTGCATGCAGCGAAAATCAGCGCGCGGTTCCAGCAGGACAGCGTGCGCAGCACCTTGCAGGATGTCGGTATCGGCTCGGCGGCCGCGCTGCTGGCAACCTGGGTCACCGATCGCGCCGGCCTCGAGCGCTTCGCTGCTGACGCGCCAGCGGTGACCGACGATCAACCGCGAATCGAATACGCCCCCTGGGTACGGGACAGGGAAATCACCCGCGTGCTTCCGGCGCTGCTGAATCTGCGCAGCGCCCCGCCCCTGGTCAACGCCGATGCAGGTTTCATCGAACGGATGAACACCCACCAGCAACGCCTGATGCAGTTCTATCGGGCGAGCCTGCATGCGTACGAGGGTGACCGCGATGCCTGGGCCCGGGACGCCCGCGAAGTGATGCGCGGGGATGGCGGTAACCCGTATTTCCGCTGGTTTGGCGGGGAGTGATCCGGCAACTATCCGACCGCCATTGTCGGAACGACGCATAACCGATCACAAGCGTCATTTGACAGTCGCCGGCCATCCGGCAAAGCTGCAATTCGCTGAACGCGCGCCTGACGGCAAACGTACCTGGACCAGGGAAGTCGCAATGCCGAAACATAAAAATAATGCAGCAAACGCAACCCCTGATTCGCAACCGACCTTGATCAATCGCTACCTGTTTCCCGTCACCATCGGCGTTTTGCTGCTGGCGGTCGCGGGCATCGGCTGGTTTCTGTTCGGCAGCCATCCGGCACCCGTGACCTACGCACCGGTCAGCAAGGCCGCCGTTGAACCGGCCAAACCACAACCGCAACCCGTTGCCATGGCGCCGGCCAAAATGGTCGATGAGCAACAATGCCAGGGCTGCCACAGCGCGCAGGTCAAGGACTGGCAAGGCTCCCATCACCAATTGGCGATGCAACCGGCCAATGCCGACACCCTGCTCGGCGACTTCAACAACGTCACCTTCAAGGCGGAAAACGAAACCACCCGTTTTTCGCGCAAGGACGACGGCTTTTGGGTCAACACCCCCGGCAGCGATGGCAAGAACGCCGACTTCAAGGTGGCCTACACCTTCGGCATTGCGCCCTTGCAGCAGTACTTGATCGAGGTCGGCGAAGGTCGACTGCAAGCCCTGGGCGTGGCCTGGGATACCGAGAAGCACCGCTGGTTTCACCTTTATCCGGGCCAGGGCGTGACCTTCAAGGACCCGCTGCACTGGAGCAAACCGAGCCAGAACGCCAACTTCATGTGCATCGAGTGCCACACCACCGGTTTCAAGCGTAATTTCGATGCGGCGAAAAACACCTTCGACAGTCAGTGGAACAGCCTCGGGGTCGGCTGCCAGGCTTGCCACGGCCCGGCCTCGAACCACCTGGAATGGGCCGCGAAGAAGACCGACCTGATCCACGCCGGTTTCGCCGTCGATCTCAAGGACAAGAACGCCACCGTTGAAATCGAAACCTGCGCCCGCTGCCACTCGCGCCGCGCCCCCTTGGACGACGGCTACACCGTTGGCAAGCGCTTGATGGATGATTACTTGCCGAGCCCGCTGACCCGCGAACTGTATGCCCTGGACGGCAAGATCAAGGACGAAGTGTTCGAACACGGCTCCTTTGCCCAGAGCAAGATGTTCGACAAGGGTGTGCGCTGCAGCAATTGCCACAACCCGCACAGCGCCGAGCTCAAGGCGCAGGGGAACGGCGTCTGCCTGCAATGTCACAACAGCGCCGGCAAGACGGCCGTGGAAACCGTCGATGGCAAGGGCCTGCAAGCGAAGAACTACGACTCCATCGAACACACCCGTCACGCCATGGGCCAGCCCGGATCGCAGTGCGTGGATTGCCACATGCCCGGCAAGTTCTACATGGGCAACGACTTCCGCCATGACCACAGCTTCAGCATTCCCAACCCCGAGCGTGCCGCAAGACTCGGCACACCGGACGCCTGCCTGAGCTGTCACCAAGGCAAGGCAGGCGACAAGGTCACCGAGCAGTTCAAATTGTGGAACACCGCCAATGCCAGCCCCGTCCAGGCCCCGCGCTACGACGAAAGCCTGTGGCTGATTCGCAACGGCCAGCCGGGCGCGGCGCAGGCGCTCTACGAGCAGCTGCAACGCAGCAACCTGCCGGCGATTCAACGGGCGACCCTGCTCGCCGAGTTGCCGCTGTATCCAAGCGAACAGGCACTGAAACTCGTGACCAGGGACCTGAGCCATCCAGCGCCGCAAGTGCGTGAAAGCGCAGTCCACGCCATCAGTGCGTTCTTGCCGCCTGAGGAACGCGCCGCGCTGCTGTCGCCGTTGCTCGGCGATCCGGTGAAAGCCGTGCGCATTGCCGCTGCCCGGGACTTGCTCAGCGTGGCTAACACGGGTCTGGGCAGTGCGCGGGCCAATTGGGAGGCGGCCATCGCCGAGTACGAAAACGTGCAGAAGAGCCTCGCCGAGCGTGCCGAATCCAACCTCAACCTGGCCATGCTGTATCAGGCCAGTGGACGCAGTGACGAGGTCGAAGGCTTACTGCGAACTGCGCTCAAGCGTGATCCGGGCTTCTACCCGGCCCTGGTGACGCTGGTGCAATGGCTGGAGGCCAATGGCCGCCGTCAGGAGGCGCAGGCGCTGTTGGCGCAGAGCCTGAAAGAGCACCCGGACGCCGCCCTGCTGCAACACACCCGGGGCTTGTCACTGGTGCGCGCCGGCCAGTCCGCCCAGGCCATGCCGTTCCTGCGCAAAGCCGCGCAACTGGAACCGCAGAGTGCGCAGTTTGGCTATGTGCTGGCCGTGGCGCTGCACGACAGCGGCAAAATCGATGAGGCGTGCGAAGAACTGGAACGCCTGTTGAAAGTGCAGCCGGCCAACCGCAATGCGCGCCTGGCATTGATCCAGTACTACCTGGATAACGGCCATGAACCCAAGGCGCAGGTGCTGTTGCAGGGCTGGAAGAAAATGAACATGGGCGATCCGGCGTTGAAGTGATTGGGGGCTGATCCAGAGGCCCCTTCGCGGGCAAGCTGAACGGGTCAAGTAATCACGGCCAATGATCAACCTGTGGGAGCGAGCTTGCTCGCGATGAGGCCAGTTCAGACAACACTGATGTTGAATGTCAGACCGCTCCCACAGGTTGGGCATCAACGCCGCCGAAACAACGGCCGCGGCTCTATCACCGAACGTCCGTACAGCACGCTCATGCCGGCCAGTCCTTTCAATGCATCCTCGGCGGATTTATCCGCCCGCACCGCAAAGCTGTCGAAGCCGCATTGGCGCATGTGGCTGAGCTGGTCGCGCAGCACGTCACCGATGGCTCGCAACTCGCCCGTCCAGCCCAATCGAGTGCGCAGCAAGTACGCCTGGCTGTAGCCGCGACCATCGCGAAAACTCGGAAAGCCCACGGCGATCAGCGGCAACTCGGGCAACCACGGCTTGAGGCCCTCCACGTCATCGTCCGGCCCCAGCCACAGCGCGTGTTGTCGCGGGTTTTCCAGCCAACGGGCCAATGGCAGGATCAGCTTGCCCGCCGGCAATGGCGCCTCCAGGTCCCGGACCAGCGTCCATGGATCGTCCTCGATCAGCCGCGCCACGCCTTCTTGCAGACGCAACAGATTGTTCATGCCGAGACCTCCAGCACTTTCGGATAAACCGCCTCTTTGAACGGTTCCAGGCCGATGCGCTGAAAGGTATCGACGAACACTTCCTCGCTCTCGCGATAACGCACGAAGGTGTCGATGATCTGCTCGATCACCCCGGGCACTTCGGCAGCGCTGAAGGACGGGCCGATGACCTTGCCCAGCGCACTGCTCTTGCCCTGGGCGCCACCGAGGGTGATCTGGTACCACTCGCTGCCGTTCTTATCGACCCCCAGGATGCCGATATTGCCGATGTGATGGTGGCCACAGGCGTTCATGCAGCCCGAGATATTGAGGCTGATGTCACCGAGATCGTGCAGGTAGTCGAGGTCGTCGAAACGCGCCTGGATGGCCTGGGCGATGGGGATCGACTTGGCGTTGGCCAGTGCACAGAAATCGCCACCGGGACAGGCGATGATGTCAGTCAGCAAGCCGACGTTGGCGCTGCCCAGATTGTGCTCGCAGGCCAGCCGCCAGAGCGCGAACAGATCGGCCTTGGGCACGTCCGGCAGGACGATGTTCTGTTCGTGGGCAATGCGGATCTCGGCAAAGCCGAAGCGCTCGGCCCATTCGGCCACTGCCTCCATCTGTTCGCTGGTGACATCGCCCGGCGGCGCGGCATTGCCGGGTTTGGTCGACAGCACCACGCTGGCATACCCCGGCACCTTGTGCGCCTGCACATTGCGCTGCACCCAACGGGCGAACGCCGGGTGCTCGCTCAACTGAGTGCCGAAATCCAGGCGGGTGTCCGCCAGTTCGCGGTACGGCGGTGCGACGAAGGCACTGGCCACGCGTTCATATTCATCTTCGGTCAGCTGTGCCGGACCGTCCCTGAGGTACTGCCATTCTTCCTCGACTTCCCGGGCGAACGCCTCGATGCCCAGGGCCTTGACCAGAATCTTGATCCGCGCCTTGTACTTGTTGTCCCGCCGGCCATGGCGGTTATACACCCGCAACACCGCCTCGACGTAGGACAGCAAATGCTGCCATGGCAAGCCTTCGCGGATCTGCAAGCCGAGGATCGGCGTACGTCCCAAGCCCCCGCCGACGATGACCCGCAGGAGCATTTGCCCATCGCTGCCGGGGTAAAGATAGAGGCCGATGTCGTGCATCATGATCGCCGCCCGATCCTGCTCGGCCGAGCAGATGGCGATCTTGAACTTGCGCGGCAGGAACAGGAATTCCGGGTTGATGGTCGACCACTGCCGCAGGATTTCCGCCAGCGGGCGCGGGTCGATCATTTCGTCGGCCGCGACCCCGGCAAAGGCTTCGGTGGTGATGTTGCGCACGCAGTTGCCGGACGTCTGGATCGCGTGCATTTCCACCTGTGCCAGGCGTTCGAGGATGTCCGGCACTTCGGCCAGTTCGATCCAGTTGAACTGCATGTTCTGCCGGGTGGTGAAGTGGCCGTAACCACGATCGTAGTCGCGGGCGATGCTCGCCAGCGTGCGCATCTGCCGGGCGCTCAGCGTGCCGTAAGGGATGGCCACGCGCAGCATGTAAGCGTGTTTCTGCATGTACAGGCCGTTCTGCAGGCGCAGCGGCAGGAACTCTTCCTCACTCAGTTCCCCCGCGATGAAGCGTTCGACCTGATCGCGAAACTGCGCAACCCGTTCGAACACCAGCGCCCGGTCATAGTCGTCGTACTGATACATGTGGCTACCTCATCAGGATTTGGCACAAAACCCTGCAGGAGCGAGCCTGCTCGCAAAAAACACACAGGCAACGGGGCATCCAGACAGCCCGCGTCATCGTTGACGCCCATCGCGAACAGGCTCGCTCCTACAGGAGGTAGCACTATGGGCCGGCGCTGATTTACATCACAGATTCAGTTCTTTGTTAAAAAGCCGTATCAGAGGTGGATCAATCGGGACAAGGTCATTTCCAATCTGATCCGCATTAATGAACTTTTCCTGAGCCTGTTTTGTTTGCGCCACGGTTCCTAGAGTGCACGGCATTGCAACCGTGGAAGCATTGAGCATGAGCACAACAACTGTCGGGCAAGCCTATAACTACAAGGTCGTGCGCCAATTCGTCGTGGCGACGGTGATCTGGGGCGTCGTGGGGATGGCGATGGGCGTATGGATCGCCTCGCAACTGGTGTGGCCGCAGATGAACCTGGATCTGCCGTGGACCACCTTCGGCCGTTTACGCCCGCTGCACACCAGCCTGGTGATATTCGGCTTTGCCGGCAGCGCGCAATTCGCGGCCAGTTACTACGCCGTACAACGGACCTGCCAGGTACGGCTGTTCTCGGACACACTCGCCGCGTTCACCTTCTGGGGCTGGCAATCGGTGATTGTGATCATGTTGATCAGCCTGCCGCTGGGTTACACCACCACCAAGGAATACGCCGAAATCGAGTTCTCCGGCGCGGTGTGGATGACCGTGGTCTGGGTCGCTTACGCCATCGTGTTCTTCACCACGGTGGTGCAGCGCAAGACCAGACACATCTACGTCGGCAACTGGTTCTTCGGTGCGTTCATCGTAGTGATCGCAATGCTGCACGTGGTCAATCACCTGTCGATCCCGGTGGGCTGGTTCAAGTCCTATCCGGTGTATTCCGGGGCCACCGATGCCATGGTTCAGTGGTGGTACGGGCACAACGCCGTGGGTTTCTTCCTGACCACCGGTTTCCTCGGGATGATGTATTACTTCGTGCCCAAACAGGTGGGGCGTCCGGTGTATTCCTATCGCCTGTCCATCGTGCATTTCTGGGCGCTGATCACCCTGTACATCTGGGCCGGCCCGCACCACTTGCACTACACCGCACTGCCGGACTGGGCGCAGTCACTGGGCATGGCGATGTCGCTGATCCTGTTGGCGCCGAGCTGGGGCGGCATGATCAACGGCATGATGACGCTGTCGGGCGCCTGGCATAAGTTGCGCACCGATCCGATCCTGCGCTTTCTGGTGCTGTCCCTGGCGTTTTACGGCATGTCGACCTTCGAGGGGCCGATGATGGCGATCAAGACCGTCAATGCCCTGTCCCACTACACCGACTGGACCATCGGCCACGTGCACGCCGGCGCCCTCGGCTGGGTGGCGATGATCACCTTTGGCGCGACTTATCACATGGTGCCGAAAGTCTTCGGTCGCGAGCAGATGCACAGCACGCCGCTGATCAACCTGCATTTCTGGCTGGCGACCATTGGCACGGTGCTGTACATCGCCTCGATGTGGGTCAACGGCATCACCCAGGGCCTGATGTGGCGGGCAATCAACGACGACGGCACCCTCACCTACTCCTTCGTCGAAGCCTTGCAGGCCAGTCATCCCGGTTTTGTGGTGCGCTTTGCCGGTGGCGTGTTCTTCCTCAGCGGCATGTTGCTGATGGCGTACAACGTGTGGCGCACGGTACGGGTGGGCGACGTGGCCATGGCCGAACGGGAGGCGCAGATCGCCTGATGATCGAAATCGCACTGAATATTCTGGGGGTGGCGAGCCTGTGGCTGGGCGTCGAGTACTGCCTGAGAAGTCACTCGGCGCAAAGCCTCGATGACGCCAGCCTGATGCCCTTCGCCGATGACCCGGAAGTGGCGCGGCGGGTGGAACAGGCGACAGGGAAGACGGTGAAGGCTGTCGCCCCGCAAGAACCGAAGCCAGGATGGGGCAACCTCGAACTCTGAGACAACAGCCAACCCCTGTGGGAGCGAGCTTGCTCCCACAGGGGGCTGTGCATCGATGAGTGAATTCAGTTGCGCTCGCGGGGGATCAGGCTCTGCAACTGTTGCGCCAGAAAGTTCGCATCGAAGGCGAAGGTATCGGGGTCCTTCAGGCCATTGGTCTTGCGCCACTGCCAGCCGTCCGACGGCGGCAGGCAAACCAGGGAAACACTGCCGTAGCGTGCGGCGGTAAAGCCCATCACCGCCACTGAAATCTGCCCACCGACACCCATCACATCCGGAACGAACTCCACGGGCTTACCGGCAATCAGGATGCTCAGCTTTTCGGTATTGAAGGTGGAGGCTTCCACCGGAACACTCGGCCCCGAGGCGACATAGGCTTCGCGACTCACCTCCAGCAGATTCGGTGCCTTGACCGGCTCCAGCCACTGCTGGATCTGATCGAACAGCTCGCCAATGCGTTTGGCCCACTCGGCCGATTGCGTCTCGAACAGTTGCTTCTTGTGCGCTTCGCTGTCTGCGTAATGACGAAGCATCTCGCCCAGTTGCTGTACGTCGTCCATCGCGATGTTCCTTTGGTTGAAGCGGTGCTGCGGACCCTGAGCATGGCAGAAGCGCGCCGCTGGCGTGCGACTAAAAGCACGAGCGGCGCTGGCGTTTGCCCTGAACCGTTGATTCAACCGGCCTTAGATGGGCGACGCAGGCGCGCCATGCTCAAGGTATCGACGAATACCCCGTCACGCACCGCGTAATCGCGAAAGATCCCTTCGGTTTCAAAGCCGAATTTGCGATACAGGCCGATGGCAGCCTCGTTATCGGCATAGACGGACAGCTCGACCCGCCGCAGATTCATCCAGTCATCGGCAATATCCAGCGCCGCCGCCAACAGCTTGGTACCGACGCCCTTGCCCTGCCACGCCTGCGCGACCCCCATGCCGAAAGTCCCCGCATGGCCGCGACGGACACGTGAAAACTGCTCGAGGGTGATACTGCCGACAACGGCTCCCTGGTGCAGCGCCACTAATTGAACGATTCGTTCGTTGTCCGACGCCAGGCGCTTGCGCCAGGTCTCGCTGGACGGAAACGGCATTTGCAGCGTCTGCCGGGCGACCATGGGGTCGTGGTAAAGCGCGGTGATGCCCTCGATGTGGGATTCGTTGAGGCGTTCGAGGGTGATGGCAGGGTCGATGTCGGGCATGGGTGACTCATCCTTGATACAGACATGGCTGCTCACTCTATATCGCAAACTTCCCGGCTGGCGAGCCCCCTGTGGGAGCGAACTGGCTCGCTCCCACACTTGATTGGGCTCAACCTTCGAACCACTCCCGGCGCTCGTTGAACGTGCCGTTGATCAACTCGACGATCATTCGCACCTGTGCATCCGCCTCGGAGTGGCGATTCACCGCCAACCAGACCTGACGCTGCATCGGCAGGTCGAACAGCTCCGGCAAACCGATCAAGCCACGGTCGAAATGGCTCATGTAGCCGGGCAACAGGCCGATGCAGGCGCTGCAACGGATCATTTCCAGCATCAGTTCATAGGAATGCAACTGCACCACCCCGGCCAGGCGCTGGTCCACCAGATTGTTCCACGGGCGAAAACTGTCGACCTGCCGATCATGCTGCCATTGCACGAGCAGGAAATCGGCCAGGTCATCGAGGCTGTCCGGGCGCGAAGCGACCCTGGAGTAACGTTTGGCGATGTGCGGCAGGTAGTCGAGACGCGCCAGGCACCGGGGTTCGCTGATGGCAAAACTCGGCCCGGGTAGCGCTGAATCGGTGTCGGACAACCACAGCACCACATCGGCACTGACGGCCCGCAGGGACAGCTCGCTGTCGAGGCTGATGATGTCCAGGCGCACGCTGGCATTGCGCCGCAGCAAGGCCACCAGGTCGCGCCCGAGAATGTCATGCAGGATCGATTCGGCGACGGCCAGGCGCACCAGCGGCTGTTCGATCACCGGCCAGTCGCGCTCGTGGGCCAGTGCGATCAATTGTGAATGCAGTTGCAGCCCGTCACGACTGAGGGCGACGCCATTGTCCGAGAGGCTGAACAATGAGCACTGCAGCTGTGTTTCCAGTTCCGCCAATTGCTTGCGTAACCGGGTCGCCTTGATATTGAGGCTGCGCGCCGCCTGCATGAAACAGCCAGAACGCGCGGTGACGCTGAAACACTGGGCCAGCACCGGATCGACATCTGCCGCCAGTGTCCGCCAGGAAACGCTTTTATCGAGGGGCGCGCCATACTCGGCAATGCGCCGACGGCTGCCGGTTTCCATGATTGGCATTGATGACTCCCTGTCCTTCTATCCGTACGATCCATCCTGCGCACCTTTCATGAAAGCCGTATGACAACCCGATCAGGCACTGGGGCTTTGCCGGAAACTCACTGCCAGGCGATTCCAGCTATTGATGGTCGTGACGGCGATGGTCAGGTCGACCAGTTCAGCTTCACTGAATTGCGTCCGCGCCTGCTCGTAGACGTCGTCCGGCACGTGGCTTTCGGCAAGCAGGGTCACAGCCTCGGTCCAGGCCAGGGCTGCACGCTCGCGCGGGTTGAAGAAGTTGCTGTCGCGCCAGACCACAATCGAGTAAAGACGCCGGTCGGTCTCGCCCAGGCGCCGGGCATCCACCGAATGCATGTCGGTGCAGAACGCACAGCCATTGAGCTGCGAAGCGCGGATCTTGACCAGGTGCAGCAGCGCCGGTTCGATGCTCAAGCTGCTGGTCAAGGCCTCCATCGCGATCATGGCTTTCATCGCCTTGGGTGACGCGCTGTAGTAATCCAGGCGGTGGTTCATGACAGGCCTCGTGCAGCGAGAATGTGTAATTCACGGTATCCGTTGTTACCCGTGCGTTACAGGTCCAATTTGGCGAAAAAACCGTGGACCACCCGCCTCCAGACCAATTGACGGTTTTTACGCCACGCAACTTCTGCATCACCGGCGGATGGGGGTAATCTTGCGCGACGCACACGCGCCTCAATTGCCCCGGAGCTTCGCCGGTATGGAACTGCATGTTGTCATCAATGGCCGCAAGGACCTGGCAGGTCAGCTGTACAACCAACTGCGCAGCGCCATCGAGTCCGGGCGCCTGGCGGCGGGGACGCAGCTGCCACCCAGTCGCCTGCTGGCCGAGCAACTGGGCATTTCGCGCAAGACCATTTCCGACACCTACGCTCAACTGACCTACGAAAACTTCCTCACCGGGGTGATCGGCAAAGGCACCTACGTCAACGCCCGGGCTTCGAAAGTCGAGCGTAAACAGAGCCACTCGGAACTGGCCGGATGCGAGGTCATCGAATCCTGGCGCAACCTGCCGGTGTTTCTGCGCCACCCGACACTCGAAGGCTCGCTGCGCTACGACTTCATTGGTGGCGCCACCAGCAAGGGCCAGTTTCCCCAGGACGACTGGCGGCGCTGCACATCCCACGCCTTGCGGCAGATCTCCGCGTCCAAAGGGTTCTACAGCCTGCCGGAAGGCCTGCCAGCGCTGCGCAATGCCATCGCCCGGCACATCGCGTTTTCTCGGGGGGTCAATTGCCAGGATGAAGACGTGGTGGTGTGCAACGGCGCCCAACAGGCCCTGGACCTGATTTCCCGGGTGCTGACCCGCCCGGGCAGCATCGTCGCCATGGAGGACCCCGGATACCCGCCGGCGCGTCTGTTGTTCGGCACCCATGGCGCCACGGTGATCGGCGTGCCGGTGGATGGCGAAGGCATTCAGGTGGACAAGATCCCCCTTGGCACCCGGCTGATATATGTGACCCCGTCGCACCAGTTCCCGCTGGGCATGCCCATGAGCCAGGAGCGGCGCGTGGCGTTGCTGGCCAAGGCCCACGAGCTGGGCGCAATCATCATCGAGGACGACTACGACAGCGAATTCCGCTACGAGGGCCGGCCCACGGACTCGCTGCAAAGCATGGATGAACGCGGAATCGTCGCCTACGTCGGGACCTTCTCGAAAACGCTGCTGCCGGAGTTGCGGCTGGGTTATGCGATTCTGCCACCGGCGATTCTCGATGCGGTGGTACGCGCCAAGCAACTCACTGACCTTCACACCTCTACCCTGCCGCAATGGGCGCTGGCCAAGTTCATCGCCGAAGGCTGCCTGCTCAAGCACATTCGCCGTTGTCACAGCATCTACGCCGGTCGACGGGAACGGATACTGGCGCGTATCGCCGCAGACCTCTCGCCATGGCTCGAAGCGGTGCCGACCACGGCCGGTTTCCACATGGTGGTGTTGTGCAAAGTGCCTATCGATGTGCCCCTGGTGATCGAACTGGCGAAAAAAGTCGAAGTCGGGCTCTACCCCATCAACAGTTTTTTCTACCAGCAAGCGCCGCTGGCCGGGCTTTTCCTCGGCTTCGGCGCCATTGATACCCTGGACATCGACACCGCTCTGGATCGCCTGCGCGACATCTTGCAGCAAGTCGCCTGAAGGATTGGTCTGCGACTTTATCCGGCGATTGGCTATTGGTGGTCCGGGGGTGCAGGCCTATCCTGCATAGGCGTTATCTCTCAATGAGCAGGATTCGTCCGGCCTGATTCAGGAGTGTGAGCAATGCCCAACCAAATGATCAATACCGTCAAGGTGAAAGCCGTCTCCGGCCGCTCGGACGAGCTGGGTAAGCAACTGCAAAAGATTGTCGAGACGCTGCGCGATCTACCGGGCTGCGAGTCCTATATGGTCGACCGTTGCCCCGACGACAGTAATCGCTGGACCGTCAGCTCCCATTGGCAATCCGAAGCGGCCATGCAATCGCATTTCAACAGCCCTCAAGTGCAGGGATTCATCGACCTGATCGATTGCCAACTGGCCAACGCCGTCGACTTCAACAGCTTTCCGATTCGTTAAGAACGCGATTAAAGATCGCAGCTTTCGGCAGTTTCTACAGGGCATGGGTACCTCTGTAGAAGAGGCCGGAGGCTGCGATCTTTTTTTGCCTGCAAACCTGACATTGGTCCCCTGGACTTCCCGAATATTGGCTGTTTGTTTGTTATGGGTGGCGAACTAGATTGGTCCCGGACAACTCACCCATTACAGGTAATGAACCATGAACGTTTTGCGCTTCTGTCCTGCCCCTTTTGTTGCCCTGGCCCTGGTCGTTTCCGCCTCGGCGTTCGCCCATGAAGCCGGTGGTCCTTCGGAAAAGGTCACGGTGTTGCAAGATCAAATGCTGCAAAACGCGCCTGGCAAAAAAGCCATGATGATCGAAGTCGACTACAAGCCAGGGCAATCCTCCATTGCACACAGACATGAGGGCACTGCCATGGCCTACGTGTTATCCGGGGCCGTCACTTCTCAGGTGAAGGGCGAAAAAGAGCGGACCTATAAGGCCGGTGAGTATTGGTACGAACCGGCCGGTTCCGAGCACTTGGTGTCGAAAAACGCCAGCAAAACGAAGCCTGCAAAGCTGTTGGTGTTCATGGTGCTCTCACCGGACGAGAAAGTGCTGATCCCGTTGGAAAACTGATGGCTGAACGTACAGCCATAAACTAAAAGGCCCGAATCATTGATTTGGGCTTTTTTATATCTGCCGGCAATTAACCGAAAAGCTTTAAATCAAACAAAACTATTGCCCGGCGGATAACGACGGATATTGGCTACTTCAGGGCAGCCAAGCGGTTTAGTCTGGAACGACTGCCGCTTAAAACCGGCTATTCAACTTTCCGACTGATGTTGTTTCACTGGAGAAACACCATGAAACTCGCACTTGTCAGTACCTTGACAATGACCGTGCTAATAGCCGGCTGCTCCATACCCACCGCTCCTTCGGCGGTTTCTTCTCTGGACGGCATCTTCACGCAGCCGGTCGGTCGCAGCAATGCCACGAGTATTCCCAACGCCCACAATGTTTCGCTGGGCATCGTCTACAGCCGCAACACCCAGGCCAACCGCGCCTACCTGCAGGATTACCAGGCCAACGCCGGTACCGGTTTCGGCCAGAGCCTGCTGGTGCAGCCGATTCACGATGCCTACGTCGCCACCTCCCAACCCGACCTGGCCGTGGACTGGGTCAAGGCCTCGTTGCAACGCCAGTTCGGCTCGGTCACGGTGTACCCGGACATGCAAAGCCTGAAGGCGGCCAAACCGGACGTGGTCGGCATTGTCGACAGCCGCAGCCAGTTGATGACATCGCGCAGCTCGGACATCGAGGCGAAGGTCAGTGTGGACTTCTACGACAAGAACCTGGGCTACATCGGTACGGCGCAAGGGCATGACGCCAAGGCGATGAGTCCAGTGTGGGCGGACTTCAAGCGCAGTGAAGAAATCGTCGCGGATATTAACGAACAGCAGAACGTGCAAGTAAGAGCGCTGCAGAAGTTTGACCAGTCGCTCAGCAATTTATTGACCAAGCCGACAAGTAACGTTTCGATGATCGACAAAGCCAAAGAGCAACAACTGTATTGAGACTGCGACAATCAATGCGAGCAAACCCCGACCTGGACAGGAAGGGTTTGCTCACAATTAATCAATGTCATGACTTTTAAATAGCGATACCTTCAGTTCCGCGCAACAGCGCCAACAACCATCTTTTACAGACAAGGACGTCTTCATGACTAAAGACCAGGAAAGATCCTTCATCGCCCGCATCACTTGCGATGGAATCAACATGACATTTTTTGACAAGATATTGAGCGCGGGTCATTTCGAATCCAGCAGAGGCAGATCTCCAATACCTCCAAATGTAGTGACTACCGTCGAAGCCTATGACCCTGCCAGTCGAACAATGCGCCGTGTAGGCGGCAGGAAATCTACAGCCATGGTCGTCCACTTCAAGTGTTATGACGACTACTACAACCTGCAGATTCTCAGCGAGGACTACTATCAGAAATATTTCAGCAAGGGCGGACAAGGCGTGCTGGGTGCCTATCCGGCCGCCGGCAGTGATACCACCTCCTTCAATTTACTGAACAGCAATCATCAAATCATCACTCTGGATGATTTGAGCAGCTCCCAAGCGGCCCTTCACCTGAAAGCGCGTAACGCCGGAATCATCAAAAAAGAAATCTGGCGCGACCCGGCGTACAGCACTTGTTTCACCGATAAATCCGGAGACATCGCCACGTTCAAGCTGGATATTCTGGAAAGGCACGTCTCTACACCCGAACGCTCTAGCCCCTACACCTGAGTGATCGATCCCTGGGCCGACGTATTGTCCGCCCTCAAATAAAAAAGCCCCGCATCTCTCGATGCGGGGCTTTTTCATTCAACGCCTGATCAGGCCGCCGGTTCCAGCTCGGCGACCGCAGCGGCAGGAACTGCCGATTGACCGCTCAATGCCAGGTCCAGCAGTTCGCGGTTAGCCACCGCGTACATGGCGTAGTCAGTGCCGCTGGCGGCACGGATTTCCACCAGCATGGCGCGCCAGCGCTCGATCATGCCCTCGTTCTGCTGCATCCACAGCTCCAGACGTGTTTCCACGTCCAGGGTGCCGTCACCCAGCTGCAGGACCGAGATGGTGATCGCACGTTGCTGCCAGTCGACGTCATCGCGGAACGCTTCACGGGCCAGGGCCTGCCAGTTGTTTTCAACCGGCAGAGCGCTGATCTGTTGCAGGTACCAGGTGATGTCCAGCGCACTGCCCACGGCGAAGTAGGCCTTGGCCACCGAGGCCGGATCCTGGCCAGTCACGTCGGAAGCCTCGATGATCGGCAGCAGGGTATACAGGTGCGAAGTACCAGCCACCATACGCGCCAGCAACTCCGGCACACCGGCTTCGACATACGCCTGATAACGGGTTTGCCAGGTTTCGCGGATCTCGCCACTGAGCAACTCGTCCAGCTTGAGACCCAACTCCTTCAGGTGCGGACCGAAGTGTGCGACGTCACGGGCAGCGTTCTGCTCGTTGCGTCGGGCGCGCAGGAACCAGCGTGTGGCGCGACGGCCCAGGCGCATCAGCTCGTCCATCAGCTCCAGTTGCACGTCGGCGGAGACCTGGTAGTCCAGGGCTTCGATCTGACGGAACCAGTGCGGGAGGTGGAAAATATCGCGCACGATCACATAAGCGCCCGCCACGTTCGCCGGGCTCATGCCGGTCGACTCTTTGAGTCGCTGAACGAAGGTGATGCCCATGTGGTTGACCAGGTCGTTGGCGATCTGGGTGCTGACGATTTCGCGCTTGAGGCGGTGACGGCGCATGGCTTCGGAGAACTTGCTCACCAGGGTTGGCGGGAAAGCGGTTTCCATGTCGCGGGTCAGGTAGTCGTCGTCCGGCACCAGGGAGCCCAGCAACTGCTCCTTGAGGTCGATCTTGCTGTAGGAAATCAGTACCGACAGCTCGGCACGGGTCAGGCCATGGCCTGCCGCGATGCGTTCATTGAGCTGGTCTTCCGACGGCAGGAACTCGATGGCGCGATCGAGTTTGCCGCGACCTTCCAGATCGTTCATCAGACGCTTGTACTCGGCAATCCGCGGCAAGGCGCGACGGGCCGCCAGGGACAGGGCCTGGGTCTGCTTGTAGTTGTTGCCCAGCACCAGACCACCGACTTCGTCGGTCATGCTCGCCAGCAACTGATTACGTTGCTTGTCGGTCATGTCGCCGGCCTGAACCACTTCGTTCAGCAGGATCTTGATGTTCACTTCGTGGTCGGAGCAGTCCACGCCACCGGCGTTGTCGATGAAGTCGGTGTTGGAGCCGCCGCCATTGAGGCCGAATTCCACACGACCCAGTTGGGTCATGCCGAGGTTACCGCCCTCGCCCACCACTTTGCAGCGCAGTTCGTTGCCGTTCACGCGCAGCGCATCGTTGGCCTTGTCGCCGACATCGGCGTGGCTTTCGCTGCTGGCTTTGACGTACGTACCGATACCGCCGTTCCACAACAGGTCCACCGGCGCCTTGAGCAAGGCATTGAGCAGTTCGGTCGGGGTCAGCTTGTCAGCCTGGATGTCGAAGCGTTCCTGCATCTGCGGGGAAATCGCGATGCTTTTCGCGCTGCGCGAGAAGATCCCGCCGCCTTCGGACATGATGCTGGTGTCGTAATCCGACCAGGCCGAACGCGGCAGGTCGAACAGGCGCTGACGCTCGACGAAGCTGGTGGCCGGATTCGGATTCGGGTCGATGAAGATGTGCAGGTGGTTGAACGCAGCGACCAGTTGCAGCTTGTCGGACATCAACAATCCGTTACCGAACACGTCACCGGCCATGTCGCCGACACCGACCACGGTGATGCTGTCTTTCTGGACGTTGATGCCGCGCTCGCGGAAGTGGCGTTGTACGCCAACCCACGCGCCCTTGGCGGTGATGCCCATTTTCTTGTGGTCGTAACCGGCCGAACCACCGGACGCAAACGCGTCGCCCAGCCAGAAGCCGTAGTCGATGGCGATGCCGTTGGCGATATCGGAGAAGGTTGCAGTGCCCTTGTCTGCTGCCACGACCAGGTACGGGTCATCGTCGTCATGACGCACGACGTTGGCCGGCGGCACCAGAGCGCCGTCTTTCAGGTTGTCGGTGATGTCCAACAGGCCCGAAATGAAGATGCGGTAGCAGGCAATACCCTCGGCCGCGATCTCGTCACGGCTGCCGCCCAGTGGCAGGCGACGCGGCAGGAAGCCACCCTTCGCACCCACCGGCACGATCACCGAGTTCTTCACTTGCTGGGCTTTTACCAGGCCCAGGACTTCGGTGCGGAAGTCTTCTTCACGGTCGGACCAGCGCAGGCCACCGCGAGCGACGTTGCCGAAGCGCAGGTGCACGCCTTCGACGCGCGGCGAGTAAACGAAGATTTCGAACTTCGGTACCGGCTTTGGCAGCTCTGGAATCAGGTGCGGGTTGAACTTGAAGCTGAAGTAGGACTTGTTATGACCGTTGGCGTCGGTCTGGTAGAAGTTGGTGCGCAGGGTCGCCTTGATCAGGTCCAGGTAGCGACGCAGGATGCGGTCTTCGTTCAACACCTGGACGTCGTCCAGTGCGCTCAGGATCGCTTGTTCCAGACGTTGCTGCTTGTCTTCCAGGTCATCGCTGGTGAGCTTGCGCGCCAGGTAGAAACGGGTCTTGAACAACCGGGTCAGCTCGCGAGCGATGTCAGTGTGGTTGTTCAGGGTGCTGGCGATGTAGCCCAGATCGAAGCCCAGGCGGATCTGCTTCAGGTAACGGGCGTAGGCACGCAGCAGCGCTACGTCACGCCATGGCAGGCCGGCGGTCAGCACCAGGCGGTTGAATGCATCGTTCTCAGCATCGCCGCGCACGATGTGGACGAACGCGTCCTGCAAGGTGTCATTGAGTTGCTGGATGTCCAGTTCCAGGCCTTCAGCGGCGGTGAACGCGAAGTCGTGAATCCAGAACTCGCGGCCATTGGTGTGACGCAGGCGATACGGGAACTCACCCAGCACGCGCAGACCGAGGTTTTCCAGGATCGGCAGCACGTCGGACAGCGCCAGCGGAGTATCGGCGTGGTACAGCTTGCAATGCAGCTCACGCTGGCCGGAGACCTGGCCCAGCGGCTGATAGAAGCTCATCACCAGCGGATTTTTTTCGCTCAGGCTCAGCAGGTGTTGCATGTCGACCACAGCCGAATGGGCTGCGAAACGCTCGCGGTAACCGGCCGGGAAACCTTTCGGGAAGTCGGCCAGCACGTTGGTGCCGTGAGCTTCGCCGAAGCTTTCGACCACCAGGCTGGCGTAGTCGTCCTGCCAGCTGCGGCAGGCCTGCACCACTTCTTTTTCCAGCAACAGCGGGTCGATGTCGATGCGGTTTTTCGGGTCGACACGCAGGATCAGTTGCACGCGGGCCAGCACGGACTCGGAGAAGAAGGTCCAGAACTCGCAATCGGAGGCTTTCAGGCGATCCATCAGCACTTGCTGGATCTTCTGGCGCACTTCGGTGGAGTAGATATCACGCGGCACGTAGGCCAGGCAGTAGCAGAAGCGGCCGTACGGGTCTTTGCGCAGGAACACGCGAATCTTGTTGCGTTCCTGGATCTGCACGATCGACATCACGGTGCTGAACAGCTCGTCCACCGGGGTCTGGAACAGATCGTCGCGCGGAAGCACTTCAACCACCTGCGCCAGTTCCTTGCCCAGGTGAGCCTTGGCCTGGAAGCCGGAGCGGCGTTCGATTTCCTCGACCTTGCGACGGATGTACGGGATGACCCGCACGCTCTCGCCATACACCGACGAGGTGTACAGGCCCATGAAGCGGCATTCCTTGATGACGTTGCCGTTGGCGTCGATTTCACGGATCGACACGTAATCCGGGTAAGCCGGACGGTGTACACGGCTCGGGTGCGCGGCCTTGGCGAACGACAACAGGGTCGGTTCGCGCAGGTAGTTCACCGCGTAGTCCTCGATGCGCAGGTCATCGTAGGTCAGGCCGGTACGCAGCAATTTGGTCAGGCCGAGGAAGGAATTCTGGTCATAGACGATGTGACCGCCATCGGCCTCATCGCGCACCACGAACTCTTCATAGCCCAGGAACGTGAAGTGGTTGCCCACCAGCCATTCCAGAAAGCTCTTGATCTCGGCCTTTTCACCGGCGTCGACCGCGAACTGGCTGTTGTCCAGGCCAGTGAGGATTTCCTGGACCTTGGCTTTCATCGGTTCGAAGTCGGCCACCGCGACGCGCACTTCATCGAGCACTTGCTCCAGCTCTTTGGCCAGTACGTTCAATTCGGCGGTGTTGGCGCAACGATCGATTTCCAGGTACATCAACGACTCTTGCAGGATGCCGTCGCCCTGGGTGCCTTTCGGCAGGATTTCCAGCAACTCGCCCTTGCTGCCGCGACGCACGCTCAGCACGGTGGTTTGCAGGGTATGGATGCTGTAGCCGCGACGGTTCAGCTCGGTACGCACCGAGTCCACCAGGAACGGCAGGTCATGGTGCAGCACTTCGACCGCGGTGTGGGTCGACTGCCAGCCATGACGCTCGTAATCGGGGTTGTAGACGCGCACTTGCGGTTGCGCGTGATCGAAGCGCTCAAGCAGGCGCCACGCAGAAAGGGTACAGCCAGCGAGGTCGGACAACCGACGCTGGGTCAGTTCATCCAGGGAAATGATGCCGAAGAATTGTTCAGCAAACAGCGCCACTTGTGGCAGTGCCTGTTCACTGATGTGCTGCGCCAGTGCCGCTTGCAGTTGGTGCTGGAAGTCGGCTTTGCTGGCTGCGGTGAAGAACGCCATCTGTGGTACTCCGCTTGGGCTTGTTATTGATGGAAGCGTCGCGTGCAAAACCCCTGTTCGGGGCAACCCGTCACCCTGTTCCTGATTCTCGGGCAGAGGAAACAGGACGACAGGTGGGTGAAGCTGGACGAGACACTCAGGTCACATTCACCTTCCATGAATGGGCATCTGCAAAAACGACTGGACTGCGTGCAGCTCAATGCCTTTACAGGTGCTCATCCGTTGCGCAGCTTAACGAGAGCGGCAAGGCCCGTGCTTGCGGTGCTGCGACATATTCGGTCAACGGTACGCTGCTTGGTGGCGACGCCATCGAACAACACTAGCAGCCATATGGAATTTTGGGCGTTTTATGCCCGGATTCACGGCACATCCGTACCAGAAATGACCAGCAACACTTCGGTCGTTCACGACTCGCTCGCTGACACTTGAACGAGCATAAACAGGCGAGGACTGGCAGAATCGCCCTTTGTTCGCCTTCACAACGCTCGCCGAGCCAGGAATCCCCCATGCAAATGACCACCCCCCTCTTGATCGTCAACCCGTGCGATGAAGAAGAAGACAACATGGCCATGCTCTGCTGCCACAGCGACAAGGGCGAAATGTTCCTGATGAGTCGCTACCCGGACGAGGACGAGCTGGAGATCACGCTCGATGGCGAGCCTTCGACCCTGGACGGGGTGAAAGTCACCCTGAGCCCTACCCTGCTGAAAATCGAAATTGCTGCGGCGGATGCCGATGCCCTGAATGGTGATGATTTGCTGGAAATCACCTTCAACCCGGACATGGTGGATCTGGCTGAACTTGAGGAAACCTTGCAGAACATTCTCAAGGGGACCGGGACTTACATCAGCAACATTTGACGGTGCCTGAGCAGGCTTCATCGCGGGCAAGCCCGCTCCCACAAGGTCTGGATGTGCAGCACAGATAGTGAGCACACCGCAGATAACTGTGGGAGCGGGCTTGCCCGCGATGGCGTCCTGAAGCCCCAACCTGCCTTTCTGCCTGTCAAGGTTGCGGCACCTCCCCAATCATTTCCCCCACTTTACGCAAAATGCCGTTAGTCGCCGCCCCCTGCGATGGATTAAAGTAACGCCCCCAGCCCTGGCGTTATTCGAACGCCTTCGGTCACCCTTTCCAGGAACAGTCATCGATGGAACATCGTGAAGCGCTGCTAGCGCTGCGAACCTTTCTTTCAACGCAGATTCTCGGCCAGGAAAAACTCATCGAGCGCTTGCTCATCGCCCTGCTTGCCGACGGCCACATGCTGGTCGAGGGCGCCCCTGGCTTGGCCAAGACCAAGGCCATCAAAGAACTGGCCGAGGGTATCGAAGCGCAGTTCCATCGCATTCAGTTCACACCCGACCTGTTGCCTGCCGACATTACCGGCACGGAGATCTATCGCCCGGAAACCGGCAGCTTCGTGTTCCAGCAAGGCCCGATCTTCCACAACCTGGTGCTGGCGGACGAAATCAACCGGGCGCCGGCCAAGGTTCAGTCGGCCTTGCTCGAAGCCATGGCCGAGCGCCAGGTCAGTGTCGGGCGCAGCACTTATGAGCTGTCGCCGCTGTTTTTGGTGATGGCCACGCAAAACCCCATCGAGCAGGAAGGCACCTACCCGCTGCCCGAAGCCCAGCTCGACCGTTTCCTGATGCACGTGAAAATCGGCTTCCCCGATGCCGCCGTCGAGCGGCGGATCCTGCAGCAGGCTCGCGGCGAAGCGCTGAACGGCGAGACCAAGCCTGAACGACGGGTCAGCCAGCAGGCCATCTTTGCCGCGCGCAAGGAAATCCTCGGCTTGTACATGGCCGACGCCGTGGAGGAATACCTGGTGCAGCTGGTCATGGCCACTCGGACACCGGCCAAGTTCGACCCGGAAATGGCCGAATGGATTGCGTACGGCGCCAGTCCTCGCGGTTCGATTGCCCTCGACCGTTGCGCCCGCGCCCATGCCTGGCTCGCCGGACGCGACTTCGTCAGCCCGGAGGACATCCAGGCCGTGCTGTTCGATGTGCTGCGCCACCGCATCATTCTCTCCTTTGAAGCCGAAGCCGCAGGGATCGACCAGGATCGGGTGGTCCAGCGGATTCTCGACGTCGTAGCCGTCGCTTGACCCCGATGAACGTCCCCCTGCCGTCCCAACCGGGTATCCGCATCACGCTCGCCGAGCTGATCGAGATGCGCCATCGCGTACGTGAAGTGCAGTTGTTCTCGACGCCGAGCCAGCGCAGCCCGCTGATCGGCCTGCACCACTCCAAGCTGCGCGGACGGGGCGTGGACTTCGATCAGGTGCGGGTCTATCAGGCCGGTGACGACGTGCGCACCATCGACTGGCGCGTCACCGCGCGGACGCAGGAACCGCACACCAAGCTGTTCCATGAAGAGCGCGAGCGGCCGATTTTCATCATGGTCGAGCAAAGCCGCCGGCTGTTTTTCGGCTCCGGGTTGATGTTCAAGTCGGTGCTCGCCGCCCAGGCCGCGAGCCTGATCGGCTGGGCGGCGCTGGGTCATAACGATCGGGTCGGCGGGCTGGTGTTCGGCGACAACGAGCATTACGAAATCAAACCCCGACGCAGCAAGCAGAGCCTGCTGCAATTGCTCAACCGACTGGTGCGCGTCAACCAGTCCCTGAACTCCGAAAGCGAGCCGGCCCGTGATGCCTTCGGCATTGCCTTGCGTCGCGCCCGGGAGGTGTTGCGCCCAGGCAGCCTGGTGATCGTGATCTGCGACGAACGTGCGCTGTCCGACAGTGCCGAACAGCAGTTGAGTTTGTTGTCGCGCCATTGCGACCTGTTGCTGCTGCCCCTGTCCGACCCGCTGGATCACGCCCTGCCCGCCGCCGGGCTCTTGCGCTTTGCCGAACGTGGCGCACAACTCGAACTCGACACGCTGAACTTCGATCTGCGCCAGACCTACCGTGCCCAGGCCGAAGCGCGCATTGCCCGCTGGGAGTTGCTCGCGCAAAAGCTGCGCGTGTTGTTGATGCCGTTGAGCACCCAAAGCGAGATGGTCGAACAATTGCGCGAATACCTGAACCCACAGAAACCGGGGAAAGGTCGATGAACGGTCTCGATCAACTTCAACCGCTGATTACCCCACCGGCCATCGGGTTCTGGCCACCGGCACCGGGCTGGTGGTCACTGCTGTTGCTGCTGCCTTTGATCGGTTTCGGCCTGTGGAAGCTGCGACGCTTGATTCCCGACAAACGCCCGATCGTGCGCGCCGAACAACCGCTGGACCCGGTGCGCCTCGCCGCACTGGCGGAACTGGCGCTGATGCCCAAGCCCTACGATGGCGCGCCGGCAGGCGCCTGGCTGCAACAACTCAACGGCCTGCTCAAGCGCCTGTGCCGCAACCACTATCCCTACAGCCAGAGCCACACCCTCAACGGACGCAAATGGCTGGCTTTTCTGGACAACCGCTGCCCGGCGGCCGGCCTGACCCGCTGGATGGTGCTGGTCGAAGGGGCCTACAAGCCCGAATGCAAACTCGACGACAAGGCCATCGCCGGCCTGACCCAAGCCGTCGAAATCTGGATTCGCAAACATGTTTGAGTTCGCCTGGCCATGGATCTTCGTCCTGCTGCCGCTGCCGTGGCTGATGCGCATCCTGTTGCCGGTGGCCGACAGCGGCGAGCCGGCGCTCAAGGTCAGCTTCCTCAGTGACCTCGAAGGGCTGGCCCGCCGCCGTGCACGCGCCAACCTGCCGGCCTGGCGCCAACAGGCACCGTTCATGCTGCTGTGGTTGATGCTGCTGATCGCTGCCGCGCGTCCGCAATGGCTGGGCGAGCCGCTGCCGATTGCCGCCAGCGGCCGCGATCTGCTGGTGGCGGTGGACGTGTCCGGCTCCATGGACTTCCCCGACATGCAATGGCAGGACGACGACGTCAGCCGCCTTGCGCTGGTCCAGCATCTGCTCGGCGACTTCCTCGAAAGCCGCGAAGGCGATCGGGTCGGTTTGATCCTGTTCGGCAGCCAGGCGTACGTGCAAGCACCACTGACGTTCGACCGCCATACCGTGCGCGTCTGGCTCGACGAAGCGCGCATCGGCATTGCCGGCAAAAACACGGCCATCGGCGACGCCATTGGCCTGGCCATCAAGCGCTTGCGCCAGCGTCCGGCACAAAGCCGCGTATTGATTCTGGTGACCGACGGCGCCAACAACGGCGGCCAGATCGACCCGCTGACCGCTGCGCGTCTGGCGGCCAAGGAAGGGGTGAAAATCTACCCGATCGGCATCGGCGCCGACCCGGAGCAAAGTGGCACCCTGGGATTCCTCGGGATCAACCCGAGCCTGGACCTGGACGAACCGTCCCTCAAAGCCATCGCCGAAGCCACGGGCGGCCAGTACTTCCGGGCCCGTGACGGCAAGGAACTGCAAGCGATCAAGGACACCCTCGACCGACTGGAGCCGGTGGCACAGCAGCCGACCCAGGCCCGCCCCGCCGAGACCCTGTATCAGTGGCCCCTGGCGCTGGCACTGTTGTTGAGCATGCTGTTGGTGGCCCGCGAGCTCTGGCCGGATAACCCGCTGCACCGTCTGTTTACCAAGGATCTGTTTTTGCAAACGCAACTGCCCGACTGGCGCGAGCGGCTCAAGCGCCTGCGCCTGCGGAGGCGTCGATGAGCGCACTCTGGCCCTACTGGTTCCGCCCCTGGTGGCTGTTATTGCTGCCACTGCTTGGCTGGCTGCTCTGGCAACTCTGGCATCGGCAGAAGCGTGCCGGGCGCTGGCAAATGATTCTGCCGCCCGCGTTCCATGCGGCATTGCTCAGTGGCGGCAACGGACGCGACAGCAAACTGCCGTGGATCGCCCTTGGCGTGGC
Organism: Pseudomonas sp. MIL9; assembly: GCF_016887925.1. Taxonomy (NCBI): domain Bacteria; kingdom Pseudomonadati; phylum Pseudomonadota; class Gammaproteobacteria; order Pseudomonadales; family Pseudomonadaceae; genus Pseudomonas; species Pseudomonas sp. MIL9. The sequence goes on from NZ_JAFEHE010000010.1 coordinate 135,746, forward strand.
CTGGCTACTGACCGTGTTCGCACTGCTGGGCCCGAGCTGGGAACGTGTCGAGCAACTGAGCCAGAAACCCGCCGACCCGTTGGTGGTGCTCCTGGAGTTGACCCCGGAGATGCTCGCCACCGACGTTCAGCCCAACCGGCTGGAACAGGCCCGGCGCAAGCTCTTCGATCTATTGCAAAACCGCAGTGACGCGCAGACGGCCATCGTCGTATACGCCGGCAGTGCGCACACCCTCGTGCCGCTGTCGGATGACTTGGCCACCAGCCGTAATCTGCTCGACGCCCTCAAGCCGTCGCTGATGCCCGAAGCCGGCCATCGCGCCGACCTCGCGGTGGTCAAGGCCCTAACGCTGCTGCAACAGGCCGCCCTCGGCGATGGCCGGATCCTGTTGATTGGTTCATCCCTTACGGAACAGGAACGCCTGGAGATTCGCCGTGCGCTGAGCGGCAAGTCAACGCAATTTCTGATGCTCGGCATCGGCACCGCCGAAGGGGCGCCGATCACCCAGGACGACGGCAGTTTTCTCAAGGACGAACAGGGCGCGATTCTGGTGCCGCGTCTGGACGAACCCGGCCTCAAAGCCTTTGCCAGCGAGATGGATGGACACTATCGCCACGCGCTCCTCGACGATGCCGATCTGCGCGCCCTCGGCTTGCTCGACGGCCCGCGCAACCTGCGCAACGACGGCCAGACCCTGCGCCTGGACACCTGGGCCGATCAGGGTTACTGGTTGCTGCTGCCCTTGTTGTTGCTGGCGGCCTGCGCCGGCCGTCGCGGCTGGCTGTTCTGCCTGCCGCTGTTGCTGGCGCTGCCACAACCGAGCTATGCCTTCGACTTCCAGGACCTGTGGCTGCGCCCCGACCAACAGGGTCAACACTTGCTCAAGCAGAAACGCCCGGCAGAAGCGGCACAGCATTTCGAAGATCACCAATGGCAAGGCGTGGCCCTTTACGAGGCCGGCGACTTCACCGGCGCCGCCCAGCGGTTCGCCGAAGGCAATGACGCCCACGCCCACTACAATCGTGGCAATGCCCTGGCCAAGAGTGGCGAACTGGAAGCAGCGCTGGATGCCTACGATCAGGCACTGGAACGCCAGCCGGACTTGCGCCCGGCCCTGACCAACAAGGCACTGGTGGAAGCCTTGCTCAAGCAGAAGCAGACCCCGCCTGCCGCCGAGCCGGACAAGGCCTCCAGTGAAGAGCCGCAGACGCCTCCACAAGAATCCCCGTCCGGCGCCACGACGCAACCGTCGAGCACTGGCGAAGCGAAAACCGAGGGCGAAGACGAAAAAACCACCGCCGAGCAACCGCCCTCTACCCCCCCGCGCCCCGGCAGCAATGAAGTACCGGGCAGCGAACTGGGGGATGAACAGCACACCACGCCGCCCATGCGTCCGGTCAACGACAGCATCGAAGGCGAACAACAGCAGGCGCTGGAGCAATGGCTGCGGCAGATCCCGGATGACCCCGGCGAATTGCTCAGACGCAAATTCTGGTACGAACAGCAACAACATCAGGATCAGGGAAAAACTCGATGACCCGCTTCACCGCCTACATGCTCGCCTCGATGCCGGCCCTGCTGATCTGCACCGTTCAGGCCCAGGCAGCCGAGCTGGTCGCCAGCGTCGATCGCACGCGCCTGAGCTCCGGAGAGACGGTCGAACTGACCCTGGAGTCCTCTGACGTCACGCAGTTCGGCAAGCCGGACCTGGCGCCGCTGGAGCCGCTGTTCGACGTGCGCGGCACACGCCAGGTCAACCAGTTGAACACCCTCAGTGGCGACAACCGCGCCACGACCCGCTGGATCGTCACGCTGCTGCCGAAACAAACGGGCAGCGTGGTGATTCCGCCGCTGAAACTGGGTGAGGTCGAGAGCCAGCCGATCACCGTACAAGTGGTGGAAAGCGAAACCCAGGACAACCCGAACAAACAGGCCCCGGTCTTCATCGACGCCAGCCTCGATCAGAACAGCGTGTACGTGCAGGCTCAGGCGATCCTGACCTTGCGCATTTACCACTCGGTGTCGCTGTACGACGACAGCAGCCTGCCGCCGCTGCAGATTCCCGATGCACGCATCGAACAACTCGGCGAGTCGCGCACCTACGAGAAAGACATCAACGGCGTGCGCCACGGCGTGATCGAAATGCGCTATGCGATCTACCCGCAGCACAGTGGCGAATTGATCATCCCGGCGCAGATCTTCAATGCCGCCCTGGTGGATGCACAACCCGCCCCGGACGCCACGCCGCAGTCGCCGAAATCCGGCAAGCTGATGCGCGTCAGCTCCAGTGAACTGCTGCTCACGGTCAAGGCCAAGCCCATTACCTACCCTGCCGACTTGCCTTGGCTGCCGGCACGCAGCCTGACCCTGAGCGAGAACTGGAACCCGGAGCCCGATCATGTCCAGGTCGGTGACTCGTTGACCCGCAGCCTGATCGTCAAGGCCGAAGGCCTTGGCAGCGCACAGCTACCGCCATTGCCCGGCACCGAAGCCAGTGGTCTGCGTCGCTATCCGGATCAACCGGTACTGGGCAACCAGAACAGCGACCGCGGCCTGGTCGGCAGTCGCGAAGACCGCGAGGCGCTGGTGCCATCCCGTAGCGGCCCGATCGAGTTGCCATCGGTCGAAGTGGTCTGGTGGAACACCTTTGAAGACCATCTGGAACACAGCAGCCTGCCTGCCAGAACCCTGCAGGTCGCGGTCAATCCGAGCCTGATGGTCGACACGCCGGCCGGCAATTCTCCGGCCAGCGCCACGGTCGACAGCGAGACCCTGTGGCGCTGGAAACTCAGCACACTGATCCTCGCTTGCACCACTCTGCTGGGCTTCGGCCTGTGGTGGCGCGCGCGCTGGCAACCGGCGATCGCGCGAGCCGCACAAACCGGCCCGAGCCCGCGCACCGTGCTCGACGACCTCAAGCGTGCCTGCCAGGCCAACGACCCCCACGCCACACGCCAGGCCCTCGACGCCTGGGCCCGGCAGCAACCGGAAACCCTGGCCGACATGGCCGCCCGCTTCGTGCCACTGTCCGACGCCCTCGACGGCCTCAATGGCGCGCTCTACAGTGAAACCGGCCAACACTGGCAAGGCGAAGAGCTGTGGCGGGTGATCCGCACCATTCCGATTGCCGAGCGGGTCCAGGACCCGGTGGGCGACAGCGGGTTGCCGCCGCTTTATCCCAAGTAAACACCTGTCTTTATGACAGGAAGCTTTTGTGGCTAGGGAGCTCGTGCTTTTTTACCAGTAAACTCTCCCCCTTTCGCCGCAGCCATGTGTCCCCGCGGCCATCACCTTTTATCTAGCGGAGTTGCCCTTGCGTCTGTTCCACACCTCCGACTGGCACCTCGGGCAGAACCTGCACGGCCAGGATCGCGATTTCGAGCACGGTTGTTTTCTCGACTGGCTGCTGCGTCAGCTCAAACTGGATCAGCCTGATGTGTTGCTGATCGCCGGCGACATCTTCGACACGGTCAATCCGCCGGTCAAAGCCCAGGAGCGTCTCTACGACTTCATCGTCAGCGCCCACGAGCAGCAGCCGTTGCTGACCATCGTGATGATTGCCGGCAACCACGATTCCGGATCGCGGATCGAACTGCCGGCGCCGTTGATGCGTCGCTTGCGCACCCATGCCCTGGGGCGCGTGCTGTGGCTGGATGACGGGCAGCTGGACGCCGAACGCCTGCTGTTGCCATTGCCGGACGCCAGCGGTGAAATCGCCGGCTGGTGCCTGGCGCTGCCGTTCCTGCGCCCGGCGGAAGTGACTGGCGCGCATTTGGGCGACAACTACCTGCGCGGCATTGGCCAGGTCCATGAATGGCTGATCGAAGCGGCCAATGCCAAACGCCAGCCGGGCCAGGCGCTGATCGCCATCAGCCATGCGCACATGGCCGGTGGTTCGGTGTCGGAAGACTCCGAACGCAGCCTGATCATCGGCAACGCCGAAGCCCTGCCCGCCAGTCTGTTCGGACCGAGCATCAGCTACGTGGCCCTCGGTCACCTGCACAAGCCGCAAAAGGTCAACGGTGAAGAGCGCATTCGCTACAGCGGCTCGCCGATTCCGTTGTCGTTCTCCGAGATCGGCTACCAGCACCAGATTCTCGACATCACCCTCGACGGCGAAACCCTGGTCAGCGTCGAACCCAGACTCATTCCCCGTGCGGTGAACCTGCAACGCCTTGGCCCGGCGCCACTGGCGGAGATCCTGTTGCAATTGGCGGACCTGCCGAACATCGACCTGCTCGCCGACCTGCAGCGTCAACCCTGGCTGGAAGTCCGGGTGCGCCTCGACGAACCGCAACCTGACTTGCGCCATCAAGTGGAAAGCGCCCTGCAAGGCAAGGCTGTGCGACTGGTGCGCATCGCCGCCGAGTACGCCGGCAACGGCAGTCGTGACGGCGCCGGGGACGGGGCGGCGTTGATCGAACTGGACCAGCTCACTCCTCAAGAACTGTTCAGCCGTGCCTGGCAGGACAACTATGGCAGCGAAGTCGACGAGCAAACCCTCAAGGACTTTGCCGAGCTGCTGCAAGACGTGCAGATGGAGGGCGAACAGCCATGAAGATCCTCGCGATCCGCCTGAAAAACCTCGCCTCCCTGGCCGGGCCGTTTGAAATCGACTTCACCGCCGAACCCTTGGCCAGTGCCGGCCTGTTCGCCATCACCGGCCCGACCGGCGCCGGTAAAAGCACCCTGCTCGATGCGTTGTGCCTGGCGCTGTTCGGTGCGGTTCCACGCCTGAACAACACCGGCCGCGACGCTAAAGTGCCGGACGCCGATGGCGAAATCGGCACCGGTGACCCGCGTACGCTGCTGCGTCGCGGCACCGGTGAGGGCTATGCCGAAGTGGATTTCGTCGGTGTCGACGGCCGCCGCTATCGCGCACGCTGGGAAGCCAACCGCGCCCGGGAAAAGGCCGGTGGCAAGTTGCAAGCCAGTCGCCAGAGCCTGCGCGACATCGATCAGGATCAACTGCTGGCCAGCCAGAAAGGCGAATACAAGACCCAACTCGAAGCCGCCCTGGGCCTGAATTTCGAACAGTTCACCCGCGCCGTGCTGCTGGCCCAAAGCGAGTTCAGCGCCTTCCTCAAGGCCGATGACAACGACCGCAGCGAACTGCTGGAAAAACTCACCGACACCGCGCTCTACACCCGCCTCGGCCGTCGCGCCTTCGACAAGACCAAAGAAGCCCGCGAAGCGCACAAGCTGCTGCAGGACCAGGCCAGCGGTGTCACCCCGCTGGCGCCCGAGGCTCGGGCCGAACTGGACGAGCGTTTCAACGCCGCCCAGCAACAGTTGAAGTTGCAGCAGGCGCAGCTCAAGCAGCTTGAGCAACAACACAGCTGGCTCAAGGATTTGCGCCAGTTGCAGGACGCGCACCAAGCGGCCGCCGAGCAACTGCAAAGTTCGCAACAACAGTGGCAAGGTCTGGCCGGTGAACGCCTCAAGCTTACGCGCCTTGAACAACTCGCCCCGCAACGTCACCAGTTCGCGCGCAAGACGGAACTCGATGCGCAACTGACGCCACTGGCTGCACAGATTGCTATACACACCCGCCAACACGGCGAACTCAGCGAACGCCAGACGCAACTGGAGCAAACCCTCGAGTCGGCGAAAAACGCCTTGGGCGAAGCGCAGCAGCGGCACAGCGAAAGCGCCCCGCTGCTGCGTCAGGCTTTCGAGGAGCAAAGCACCCTCGCCCGCCTCGCCAAGGACACCGCCCTCAGCGCCGACGCCCGACAGTCCGCCGAGCAGGCCTGCACGCAAGGCCAGAGCGGCATTGAAACCTTGCAGGACAAACAGGCCCAGGTCGCTGAACGCCTGCAAAAAATGGCCGCCGAGCTGGAACAGAGCACCCATCTGGCGCCGTTGAGCGATGCGTGGAATGCCTACCGCGATCGCCTGCAACAGCTGATGCTGATTGGTAATCGCCTGAACAAGGGCCAGGCCGAACTGGCCAGCCTCGAACAGAACGCGGCGCAAAGCGCCGAAGCACTGAACACGCAAAAACTGCAACTGGAAGTGCTGTTCAAAGAGGCCGGCGCCGAGCCGGATGCGGTTGCCGAGCAGATTGGCATCCTCGGCAACCTGTTGCAGGACAACCGCAAACAACTGCGCGCCATTGAAGATATGACGCGGCTCTGGGCCAGTCAGCAGGAGCTGGAAAAACGCGGCGCCGAGCTGCAACGGCGACTGCTCGATGCGCAACAGGAGCGCGAGCGCCTGACCCAGGACGGGGTCAAAACCAAAGCCGAACTCAGCGTCGCCGAACAAACCCTCAACGTCACCCGTGAACTGCTCGAACGCCAGCGTCTGGCCCGCAGCGCCAGTGTCGAAGAGTTGCGCGCGCAGTTGCAGGACGACCAGCCCTGCCCGGTCTGCGGCAGCAACGAGCACCCGTATCATCAGCCTGAAGCGCTGCTGCAAAGCCTGGGTCGCCACGATGAAAATGAGCAGGCCTCGGCCCAGCAGGCGGTGGATCAGCTCAAGGAAAAACTCACCGAGCTGCGCGCCGAAGTCGGTGGTGTGATCGCCCGGCAGAAAGAGCTGCTGCAACAGCAAGAACAATTGACCGCCCAACTCCAGGCACTGGCGCCGAGCCTGGAGGCGCATCCGCTGGCCACTTCGTTGTTCAATCAGGACGCCGACAAGCGCGACGCCTGGCTGATCCGGCAAAACGATCAGTTGAACCAGAGCATCACCCAAGACGAACAACGCCAAAGCGCCCTGCTCACCCTGCAACAGGATGCCGCGCGCCTGACCCAGCAACTGCGCAATACCGAGACCGCGCATCAGCAAGCAGCGCAGCACTTGAGCAATCAACAACGCGAACTGAGCAGCGACCGTCAGCGCCTCGACGAGGAACTCACCGCGTTCGCCAGCCTGCTGCCGGCCGATACCCTCGAGGCCTTGCGCGTCGAGCCGGCGGCAACTTTCATGCAGCTGGATCGGCAGATCGCCGAGCGCCTGGTGCAAGTCGATCAGCAAAAGGAAGAACTGGCCGAACAGCAGCAACGTCAGCAGACGCTGGAGAAGGAACAGGATCGCCAGCTCAGCCGCATACAGCAGCTGCAAAGCGCCAAGCAACAGTTCAGTGCTCTGGCCGAACAGCAACAGGCCTGTCAGGCGAAACTCGCGCAACTGCTGGGCGAACACAGCAGCGCCGAGCACTGGCAGCAGCAACTGGAACAGGCCGTGGAGCAGGCGCGCAACGCCGAAACCACCATGGCTTCGGAACTGCAGAACCTGCGCACGCAATACGTGCAGATTGGCGCCGAACTCAAGGCACAACAAGAGCGCTTGCAAGCGCTGCAAAGCGAAGACAACGAGCTGACGCAGAAGATTGCCGACTGGCGCGGCCGTCATCCCGAGCTGGATGACGGCGGTCTCGAAGACCTGCTGCGGGTCGATGACACGCAGGTCAGCGAACTGCGCCAGCGCTTGCAGAACAGCGAAAAAGCCATCGAACAGGCCAAGGTGCTGCTGCAAGAGCGCGACCAGCGCCTGCTCGCTCATCAGGCGCAGCACAACGGCAACCTCGACGCCGAGCAACTCGCCACGGCGCTGGCAGAACTGCAGAACCAGTTCAGCGTCAGCGAACAACGCTGCGCCGAATTGCGTGCCGAACAGGCAGAGGACCAGCGCCGGCAAAACGCCAATCAGGCCCTGGCGCAACAGATTGCCGACGCCTACGCCGAATTCCAGCGCTGGGCGCGTTTGAATGCGTTGATCGGTTCGGCCACCGGCGACACCTTCCGCAAGATCGCCCAGGCCTACAACCTCGACTTGCTGGTCCATCACGCCAACGTGCAATTGCGCCAACTGGTGCGCCGCTATCGCCTCAAGCGCGGCGGCAGCATGCTGGGGCTGCTGGTGATGGACACCGAGATGGGCGACGAACTGCGTTCGGTGCATTCGTTGTCGGGTGGCGAGACCTTCCTGGTGTCACTGGCACTGGCGTTGGGACTGGCTTCGATGGCCTCCAGCACCCTGAAAATCGAATCATTGTTCATCGACGAAGGCTTCGGCAGCCTCGACCCGGAATCCCTGCAACTGGCCATGGACGCCCTCGACGGCCTGCAGGCCCAGGGCCGCAAGGTCGCGGTCATTTCCCACGTGCAGGAAATGCATGAACGGATTCCGGTGCAGATTCAGGTCCGCCGCCAGGGTAATGGCCTCAGCACCCTGGAGGTGAAATGACCACGCTCTATTCCTTCCGCCGCTGCCCGTACGCCATGCGAGCGCGCATGGCCCTGCGCTACTCAGGGGTTGAGGTCAGCATCGTCGAAGTCAGCCTGAAGGCCAAACCCGCCGAAATGCTCGCGCTGTCGAGCAAAGGCACGGTGCCGGTGCTGGACGTGGACGGCCGGGTCATCGATGAAAGCCTGGAAATCATGCGCTGGGCGTTGGCGCAGAACGACCCGCAGGATTGGTTGCTCAAGGATGATCCGCAGGGACAGTTGACGATTGACGCGCTGATCGAGGAAAACGACCAGGCGTTCAAGGTGCATCTCAATCGCTACAAATACGCCGAACGCTACCCCGAGCACGCGATGGAGTTTTACCGCGCCGAGGGCGAGGTGTTCTTGCGCAAGCTCGACGAGATGCTCGACGGTCAGGCCTGCTTGCTGGCCGATCATCCCACCCTCGCCGATGTGGCGCTGATGCCGTTCGTTCGGCAATTCGCCCATGTCGATCGCGAGTGGTTCGCGCAGACGCCTTATCGGCGGTTGCAGGCCTGGTTGCAGGGGTTTATCGAGTCGCAATTGTTTACGTCGATCATGGCGAAGTAAACGCGATTCCCTGTAGGAGCGAGCCTGCTCGCGAAAAACCTGAGAGCGCTGCGCGGTGTCAGGTTCTCAGCGTCATCGTTCACGACCATCGCGAGCAGGCTCGCACACAGGGATCGTGGTGATTCAGGCCAAAACCTCACACATCCCTATGGCCGAGCAATCAACCTGGAACGGCCCGAAAAAACCGCCTTCAGGCTTGATCGGCGGGTTGCCGGCCAGCAAGCCCAACGCCTTGGCGGTTTCGATGTTACGGGCAATGTTGTGGTTGGCCTCTATGGACCGGGCCACCGAGCCCGCCGAGCCCTGGCCGATCCCCAACAGCGACGCGCCGTTGGTCATGAACGCCAGGAAGGCAATGACCCAGAGTCTGTGACCTTTCATGCGCCGCCGACTCCCGCGAGATCAGCCCGGTCGACCATCGCGTTGTGCGCGCGGTGCTCAAACTGGATGCCAGGATGTGCGACTTGAATCGGCGCTTCGTAGGATCGTTGCGACTGCGGCGAAAGGCTGACAACCAGCACCATGACCAGGTAAAGACCGATAGCCACATAGGCGCCATGTTTGGCAGAAGTGATAATTGCGCGGGCCATGATGTTCTCCGTGGGCATGTTTCAATGTCCACAGGATCGATCAAAAAAGCGCGGATAACCAACGAGTCCGGTCTATAGCAACTATCAGCTTCGTTGATCATTGAAGCAGACTATTTCAGTCTTCAATAAAACTCATCAAGCGTTCGCGGGCAGCGTCAGGCTCGCCAGAAACAGGCTCTACGGCGGATAAAATCGGAGTGGAATAGAGGAATAGCAGCACCACAGCCAGACGCATCGCCATCTTGTCGATCCTTTTCCTGGGAAGGAGTCAAAAAATCAGCGTCAAATTTAAACGCATGGCCGAATGATATCAAGCAGAAGATTAATGGCTATTTGATGCTGTCGTAAATGCGTTATGCAGGAGCGACATCACTTCAGCGCCTTTCGATCGGTGAACGGTCGATTGGCCAGTGACTTCGCTCCTGCATAAAGAGGGCAGGATGTTGCTTTCAGTGTTGGGCTTTGTGGTCCAGCGCGGCGTAGAAGTTAGCGCTCTGCTGCAGGTATTTCTGGGTGTAGCTCTGGGTGTGGGTTTTTTTCTCGCTGATTTCAACGTTGGCACTGGCTGGCAGGGCAACGGAAGCAGAGATGGCGGAAGCGGCGATTACGGAGAAGAGATTGAAGTTCATGGCGGTATTCCTCGAAGTCAGTTGGCTTGCTTGCCCGGTGGGGCCGTGAAGCAAACTTAACCTTCAAGGGTCGATGCCTTGAAATGCTTTGCAGCAGTACCAGATATCAGCCTCATTGATAGAACAACGCAGGCCCCATGGACCAGGGCCTGCGGCCTATTGTCGCAGCAAAAACTTGAGATCGCTCGGGGCGTCCATCGGCAATTTCTGCACGGTTTTGCCCAGCAAACCGGTCTTGGCATCGCGCTCGACGACGACAATCCCGTTGCTTTTCTGGTTGGCGATCAACACAAATTTGCCACTGGGATCGAGGCTGAACTCACGCGGGTGGTCACCCTCTACGGAGCGACGCTGCAATTCCTTGAGGTGGCCGGTAGCAGGGTCGATGGCGAACACCAGCAACTGATTGGCCGTGCCACGGTTGCTGACGTAAAGGAATTTGCCGTCCGCCGAGGCATGTAACGCGGCGACAGCCTTGTCCGACACCGGTTGGCCAGCCGCCAGATCGACCATCTGCGTCTGCACCAGCGAGCCGTCCCGGTAATCGAACACCGCCACCTGTGCACTCATCTCCATGGTCAGCCAGGCGTGTTTGCCATCGGCGCTGAACAGCAAATGCCGTGGCCCGCTGCCGGCAGGCAACTGGACGAACGCAGGGTTGGCCGGGGTCAACGGCAGGTCGGGGTTGGCCTTGGGATCGAAGCGATAGGCAAAGACCCTGTCCGCGCCCAGGTCATTGGAGAACACGTAACGGCCGTCCGGCGACGAGACCGTCGAATGCACATGCGACGACATCTGCCGCTCGGGATTGACCCGACTGGCCGGATGACCGCTCATCTGCACAACCGGTTTGAGCGCACCGTCAGCACTGACTGGCAATACCGCCAGGGTGCCACCCGGATCTTCGGCCACCGAGTAATTGCTGACAAACAGATGACTGGCGTCAGCGCTGAGACTCGAATGAGTCGGCTCGTTGCCCAGGCTCTGCACCTGATTGATCAGGCTCAGCTCATGGGTCTTGGGGGCGATCGCATAGCTGCTGACACGCCCCACCGGATCGCGCTGGCCGGGACCGTTTTCGTTGACCACGAACAGATAGCGCTGATCCTTTGACAGGGTCAGCCAGGAGGGATTTTCGCTCTTGATCACTTGCAGGGGTTTGGCGTCGATCTGTCCGGTGGCGCTGTTGAAATTCAGCCGATAGATGCCCTGGCTCTGGCCAGCGGTGTACGAACCCACGAGCAGTTGATAGTCGTCGGCAATGGCCGCCTGAACGCTCATCGCGCCGATGCTGCCAGCCATTAACAAGGGCCAGAAGTTACGCATCCTCATTTTCATCGTCTTCATCATCGTCATCGTTGTCACCGCCGATGACGTCGCCGAGGCATACCAAGCGATGCTCGCCAGAATCACCGGTGATCAACCAGCTTTGCAATGTGCTGTCGAAGGTCGCGGCCTGGATTTGCGCCGGGGTGAACGCCCAGTGCCTGGCCGCTCGACCGTCCATGCATTCGATATGCAGGTTGTCCTCTTCATCGAGGGAGAATTCGAAGGCATGCAGCCCGTCGATTTCCACCATACCGCAGTGTTCGAGGACGTTGAGCAGGGTGTCGGTTACGGCAGTCATGGCAATCAATCTTTGGAAGGGAAAGACGCAATGATAGCTCATGCGTTTGCTGACTGTTCCACACAAACCATGGGAGCGGATTTGCCGCTCCCATGGGGACTGCAACCAGCGGTTAGATCGCGTCGCGTGACGGCTTGCCATTCACCAGGCGCTGAATGCCCAGCGGATTGGCGTTTTTCAGCGCGTCCGGCAGCAGGCTGTCCGGGTAGTTCTGGAAGCACACCGGACGCAAAAAGCGGTCGATGGCCAGGGTCCCGACCGACGTGCCACGAGCGTCCGAAGTCGCCGGATACGGCCCGCCATGCACCATCGATTCGCACACCTCGACACCGGTCGGATAGCCGTTGAGCAGGATTCGTCCGACATTCTGCTCCAGCAAGTCCGTGAGCTCGCCGAACTGCTCAAAGTCCGCCTGATCGCCCATGATGGTCGCGGTCAACTGACCGTGCAGCCCATTCAAGGCCGCGTGCAGTTGTGCCTGATCAGCCACTTCCACCACCACAGTGGTCGGGCCAAACACTTCCTCTTGCAGCACCTCGTCGCCATTGATCAGCAAGCTGACATCAGCCTTGAACAGTTGCGGCTGCGCCTGATGACCTTGTTGCGGATTGCCCGCCAGGTGCTCGATGCCCGGATGATCGAAAAGCTTTTGCAGGCCCTTGCCATAACTGCCCAGGGTTCCGGCGTTGAGCATGGTTTGCGCCGGTTGATCGGCCATCAAGTCCGTCAGCAATTGCAGGAACGCCGTGAACTGCGGCGAACGAATGCCAATCACCAGGCCCGGGTTGGTGCAGAACTGGCCGCAACCCTGCACCACCGAAGACGTCAGGCCACGGGCGATGGCTTCCGTGCGAACTTGCAACGCCTGTGGCAGCACGATCACCGGGTTGATGCTCGACATCTCGGCGAACACTGGTATCGGTTGCGCACGCGCCGCCGCCATGTCGCACAGCGCCCTGCCCCCCTTGAGCGAACCGGTGAAGCCCACCGCTTGAATCGCCGGATGCTTGACCAGTGCCTCGCCGACGCCACCGCCATAGATCATGTTGAACACACCGGCCGGCATCGCGGTTTTTTCCGCCGCGCGGATGATTGCATCGGCCACCTGCTCGGCCGTGGCCATGTGTCCACTGTGCGCCTTGAACACCACCGGGCAACCGGCGGCCAGTGCCGAGGCGGTATCGCCGCCCGCCGTGGAAAACGCCAGGGGAAAATTGCTGGCACCGAACACCGCCACCGGCCCCAGGCCGATACGGTACTGGCGCAGATCGGGGCGCGGCAACGGCTGGCGTTCAGGCAGCGCCTGGTCGATGCGCGCACCGTAGAAGTCGCCGCGCCGCAGCACCTGGGCGAACAAACGCATCTGGCCACTGGTGCGGCCACGCTCGCCGATAATCCGTGCCGCTGGCAGCGCGGTTTCACGGCAAACCAGCGTCACGAACGCGTCACCCAGGGCATCGAGTTCATCAGCGATGGCCTCAAGAAACTGCGCGCGGCGCTCGGCGCTCAAGCGGCGATAAGCCGGGTATGCCGCTGCCGCCACCTTGGCGGCAGCCTCGACTTCTGCCGGTGTGGCCTGGAAGAAATCGTGGGGCAGTGCCTCGCCCGTTTCGGCGTCGACACTCTGCAGTTTGACGGTGCCCAACGCGCTGCGCTGGCCGCCGATGAAGTTGTGGCCAAGAATCCGGGTCATGGGTAACTCCTCACAAGGTGCCGACGGAGCCGGGTTCGAATGCCGCTTCGACCGGCGAGATGCCATTGATCAATGGCGCGCCGAACTCGGCCTGACTGATTTCGAACACATCACCGGGACGGGTGCGCACGCCATCGGCGAATGACAGGGTCGCGGTGCCGAAGAAATGAATGTGCACATCCCCCGGCCGCAGAAACTGGCTGTACTTGAAATGGTGAAATTCCAGGTTGGCCAGGCTGTGGCACATGTTCGCCTCGCCACTGAGGAACTCGTTCTGCCACAGCACTTCACCGTCCCGCAGGATGCGGCTGGTACCGGCCAGATGCTGCGGCAGTTCGCCGACTCGCAGTTCCGGCCCGTAGCTGCAACTGCGCAATTTCGAGTGGGCCAGGTACAGGTAGTTCTTGCGTTCCATCACGTGGTCGGAGAACTCGTTGCCCACGGCAAAACCGAGGCGATAGGGTTTGCCATCGTGACCGATGACGTACAGGCCGCTGATTTCAGGTTCTTCCCCGGCGTCTTCGGCGAACGGCGGCAACGGGAATGGCTGGCCCGGACGCACGACAATGCTGCCGTCGCCCTTGTAGAACCACTCGGGTTGCACGCCGGCCTGACCCGCCGCGGGCTTGCCGCCCTCCACGCCCCACTTGAAGATGCGCATGGTGTCGGTCATCGCCGCTTCGTCACCGGCCTGCTGGTGCATTTTGTCCCGGGCCGAAGCGCTGCCCAGATGCGTCAGACCGGTGCCGCTGACCAGCATGTGCGCGGGGTCCGGATGATCCAGCGGCGGCAGGATACGCAATTGTGCCAGCAGTTCAGCGTAGTCATGGCTGATCCCCAGCCCGAGGCTTTGAACTTGCTGCTCAAGGTTGACCCCGGCTTCGATCGCCGCCAGTGCCAGGTCACGAACCGTGCGCGCATCCTGTACCTCGCGCACCATCCCTTGCTCGACGACGCCTACCCGGCGCTCGCCGTTTCCCAATTCGAATTGAACCAAACGCATGAAATCTCTCCTGTAAACACAGAACGTGGGCACACCTGACTCCCACAGGGATAGTGGTGATTTGCAGTTACGGGTCAGGTGCGGGTTGCCCCACGCGCACTGGCGGCAAATTCGTCGGCCGGCAGTACATGCTTGCGTTCCAGCAGGCGGTAGACCACGCCGGTCAGCACCAGGCCGAACAGCATGACGCCGGACAGGAAGTACAAACCCGAGGCCAGGTTGCCGGTGTATTCCTTGAGCGCCCCGATCACGAACGGGCCGATGTAGCCGCCGAGGTTGCCCACCGAGTTGATCAGGGCAATTCCCGCTGCTGCACTGGCGCCAGCGAAGAAGCGGCCGGGCAAGGTCCAGAAAATCGCCGTGCAGGAAAACAGCGCAAATGCCACCAGGCAAAGCGCCGCCAGTTGCAGCACCGGCACCGACAGCCAGGCGCTGAAGAACAAGCCGATGGCACCCAATACGTAAAGCACCGCGAGGTGGCCGTAGCGATCGTTCAGACGGTCGGAACTGCGCGGGATGATCAGCAAGCCGATGATCCCGAAAATGTAGGGCACCGAGGACACGAAACCGGTCACCAGGTCACTGCCGCCAAACTGTTTGATCAGCGTCGGCAGCCACAGGCCCAGGCCATAAATGCTCAGCGTCACCGGCAGGTAGAACAGCGCCAGCAGCAACACGCGCTTGTCCTTGAGGGCGTGCAACGGGTTGCCATGGCGGGTCTGGCCATACTGTTCCACGTCTTTTTTCAGCTCGCCGGTCAGCCAGTCCTTTTCAGACGGGTCCATCCATTTCACCTGTTGCGGGCCATCGGGCAGGTAACGCAACACCGGCCAGGTCAGCAGGATCGCCGGGGTGCCAATGACGATGAACAGCCATTGCCAGCCATGCAGTCCGAGCACGCCGTCCATGCCGAGCAAACCGCCGGACACCGGGCCGGTGATCATCATCGCGATGGGTTGGGACAGGATGAACAGCCCGAGGATCTTGCCGCGATGGCGAACCGGGAACCACTGGGTGATGTAGTAGAGAACGCCCGGGAAGAACCCGGCTTCGGCCGCACCGAGCAGGAAACGCATCACATAGAAGCTGTTCGGCCCCTGGACGAAGGCCATGCCAATGGTGATGGCGCCCCAGGTGATCATGATCCGCGCGAACCAGCGCCGCGCACCGAAGCGGTCGAGCATCAGGTTGCTGGGGATTTCCAGCAGGAAGTAACCAATGAAGAACAGCCCGGCGCCCATTCCGTAAGCCGCATCGCCCAGGCCGATGTCGGCGCCCATGTGCAATTTGGCGAAGCCCACGGCGGAGCGATCCACATAGGCGATCAGGTACAGCAGGATCAGGAAGGGAATCAGTTTCAGCGTGATGCGGCGAATAAGCCGCAGTTCCTGGCTCATGAGATCGGTCTCCGATTGTTGTTTTTATAGAACCTCGGGAGACGCCTCTCACGGAAAACCGTCAGGGTCATCCCTCCGTTGAAATCGACTATATAGTAATACTATTTACTCAACAACACTTCCAAACAGGCCAATTTGAGCTTATGTTAGCCGCAAGCTTGAACAATATAGTCATACAATAAGAGAATCGATCATGTCTGATAAGAAACCCACCCTGCGCTCCGCCCAATGGTTTGGCACGGCCGACAAGAACGGCTTCATGTACCGCAGCTGGATGAAGAATCAGGGCATCGCCGACCACCAGTTCCATGGCAAGCCGATCATCGGCATCTGCAACACCTGGTCGGAACTGACTCCGTGTAACGCGCATTTCCGCCAGATTGCCGAGCACGTCAAACGCGGAGTGATCGAGGCCGGTGGCTTTCCCGTGGAATTCCCGGTGTTCTCCAACGGCGAATCGAACCTGCGCCCCACCGCCATGCTCACCCGCAACCTGGCGAGCATGGACGTGGAAGAAGCCATACGCGGCAACCCGATTGACGGCGTGGTGCTGCTGACCGGCTGCGACAAAACCACCCCGGCGCTGTTGATGGGCGCGGCCAGTTGCGACGTGCCGGCCATCGTCGTCACCGGCGGGCCGATGCTCAACGGCAAGCACAAGGGCAAGGACATTGGCTCGGGCACCGTGGTCTGGCAGCTCAGCGAACAGGTCAAGGCCGGTACCATCACCATCGACGACTTCCTGGCGGCCGAGGGCGGCATGTCCCGCTCGGCCGGCACCTGCAACACCATGGGCACCGCCTCGACCATGGCCTGCATGGCGGAAGCCCTCGGCACTTCCCTGCCCCACAACGCGGCGATTCCAGCGGTCGATGCGCGGCGTTATGTCCTGGCGCACATGTCCGGCATGCGCGCTGTGGAAATGGTCCGCGAGGACCTGAAACTGTCGAAGATCCTGACCAGGGAAGCCTTCGAAAACGCCATTCGCGTCAACGCCGCCATTGGCGGTTCGACCAACGCCGTGATTCACCTCAAAGCCATTGCCGGCCGCATCGGCGTGGAACTGGATCTCGACGACTGGACCCGCATCGGGCGCGGCATGCCGACCATCGTCGACCTGCAGCCCTCCGGGCGCTTCCTGATGGAAGAGTTCTACTACGCCGGTGGTTTGCCGGCGGTGCTGCGCCGTCTCGGCGAGGCCAATCTGATCCCGAACCCAAACGCCTTGACCGTCAACGGCAAGTCCATCGGCGAGAACACCAAGGACGCGCCGATCTACGGTGAAGATGAAGTGATCCGCACCCTCGACAACCCGATTCGCGCCGATGGCGGCATCTGCGTGTTGCGCGGCAACCTGGCGCCCCTCGGCGCGGTCCTCAAGCCTTCTGCGGCCACACCGCAATTGATGCAACATCGCGGACGTGCGGTGGTGTTCGAGAACTTCGACATGTACAAGGCGCGGATCAACGACCCGGAGCTGGACGTCGACGCCAATTCGATCCTGGTCATGAAAAACTGCGGACCCAAGGGTTATCCGGGCATGGCCGAGGTCGGCAACATGGGCCTGCCGGCCAAGCTGCTGGCCCAGGGCGTGACCGATATGGTGCGTATTTCCGATGCACGCATGAGCGGCACCGCGTATGGCACCGTTGTCCTGCACGTAGCGCCGGAAGCGGCTGCGGGCGGCCCCTTGGCAGCAGTGAAGGAAGGCGACTGGATCGAACTCGATTGCGCCAGCGGCCGCCTGCACCTGGACATCCCGGACGCTGAACTGGCCGCACGCATGGCGGACCTGCAACCGCCTCAGCAATTGTTGGTGGGTGGTTATCGCCAGCTGTACATCGACCATGTCTTGCAGGCGGATCAGGGTTGCGACTTCGATTTCCTCGTCGGCTGCCGTGGGGCTGAAGTGCCACGTCACTCCCACTAACCCCGCCATCCCTGTAGGAGCGAGCCTGCTCGCGATGGACGTGAACGATCACGCGTGCTGTCTGAAAGCACGCGTCGCTTTCAAGTCCATCGCGAGCAGGCTCGCTCCTACAGTCGCTATACGCCACTCTAGCGACCGTCACCCGCCGCGCCTGTTATCATGCCCGGCACCTCCATCGCACAGGACCGCGCCGTTCCCCATGGACTACCGCAAACCCTCCGACCGCAAAAGCATGCATTCGCGCATCGTCCAGGAACTGGGCATGCAGATCGTCTCCGGACGCTTCAAGCCCGATGACAAACTGCCCGCCGAAGCCCTGTTGTGCGAGGAATATGCCGTCAGCCGGCCGGTGTTGCGCGAAGCCACTCGGGTGCTGGTCGCCAAAGGCCTGGTGTATTCCCGTCCACGGGTCGGCACCGTGGTCAAACCGCGCAAAGACTGGCACATGCTTGATCCGGATGTGCTGCACTGGCTGATGCAAAGCAGTCCGCAGAACCAGTTCTTCGACCTGCTGACCAGCGTGCGCAGCATCATCGAACCGGCCGCCGCCGCACTGGCCGCGCAATTCGCCACGGAGGCCGATATCGCGTCCATCGGTGAGGCCTACCAACGCATGGAAGCCGCGCCGACGCCGGAAGCGCTGTTGCAACCGGACCTGGACTTCCACAGCCGCATCGCCGACGCAACCCACAACGACTTGCTGGCCAACCTGTGCAACATGCTCTCCGTGGCCATTGCCGAAGCGCTGAAGCACTCGAACCAGCGGCCCAACCTGCATGAACTGGCGCTGCCACGGCACAAGGCGATTTTGACCGCTATCGAAAATCGCGATGCGCTGGGTGCCCGACATGCGACCCTGGTACAACTCGACGATGCGCGTAACGCGTTGAATGTGGTGCTTGGCACTGACGACCATCGGGCTCTGTAGGCGTTGGCAAGCCGGCTCCCACAGGATCTGAGGTGGAATTTGAGAAACAAAAAAGCCGCAACCAGGGTTGCGGCTTTTTCATTTCAACGTGGGTCAGTGAGCGAACAACGAATTGCCCTTCTGCCCCGCCAGTTTCTCCGGCTTGATCAGGAAGCGTGCCAGCGCTGGCAGCAGCCAGAGTGCGCCGAACATGTTCCAGAGCAGCATGAAGGTCAGCATCAGACCCATGTCGGCCTGGAACTTGATGGCCGAGAAGATCCAGGTGCACACGCCGATGGCCAGGCACAGGCCGGTGAACAGTACGGCCTTACCGGTGGACTTCAGTGTCTGGTAGTACGCCTCTTGCAGCGGCAGGCCGGCACGCAGGAAGCTTTCCAGGCGGCTGTAGATGTAGATGCCGTAGTCCACGCCAATCCCCACCCCGAGCGCCACGACCGGCAGGGTCGCGACTTTCACGCCGATGCCCATGAAGGCCATCAGGGCGTTACCGAGCACCGATGTCAGCACCAGCGGCAGCACGATGCACAAGGTCGCCGCCCAGGAACGGAAGGTGATCATGCACATGGTCGCCACGCAGACGTAGACCAGGATCAGGATGGTCAGCTCGGATTCCTTGATCACCTCGTTGGTGGCCGCCTCGATACCGGCGTTACCGGCGGCGAGAATGAATTCCAGGCCATCCTTGTTGTTTGCCTTGGCAAATTCCTGCACTGCATGCACGGCGCGATTCAGGGTCTCGGCCTTGTGATCGTTGAGGAACACCAGCACCGGCGCCAGGGAGCAACTGTTGTTGTACAGACCATCGGCCCGGGCAATGGAGTTGTTCAGCACGTCAGGGTTGCGCGACAGGGTTTCCCACTTCAGGTTGCCCTCGTTCATGCCCTTGATCATCTGCTTGGACACAGTCACCAGGGAAATCGCCGACTGCACGCCCTCGGTGTTCTGCATCTTCCACATCAGTTCGTCGATCGGTGCCATGGCTTCGTAGCGCGAGCAGCCTTCCGCCTTGGTCTTGACCATCACCACCAACACATCGGAGCTGGTGGAGTAGTTGCTGATGATGAAGTTGTTATCCTTGTTGTAACGCGAGTCCGGACGCAGCTCCGGCGCACCCTGGTCGAGGTCACCGATTTTCAGGTTCTGGCTGTACCAGAGGCCGCCACCGAAGGCGACCAGTGCCAGCAGGACGGACACCGGCGCGACTTTGGCGCTGGCAAAATTGGCCAGCAGACGCCAGAACGGGTGTTCGCGGTGAGCATCCTTCTTGCTGCGTTCCACAGCGCGCTTGCTGATGCCGACGTAGGAGATCGCCACCGGCAGCAGGATCAGGTTGGTGAACACGATCACCGCCACGCCGATCGACGCGCCAATGGCCAGCTCGCGGATCACGCCAATGTCGATGATCAGCAACGTGATGAACCCCACCGCATCCGCGAGGATCGCGATCATCCCCGGCAGGAACAGTTGGCGGAAGGTGCGGCGCGCAGCAGTCAGGGCGTTGTCCGCATCGCTGGATTGCAGGGCAATGCCGTTGATCTTCTGTACGCCATGGGAAATACCAATGGCGAAGATCAGGAACGGCACCAGCATCGAGTAGGGATCAAGCCCGAAGCCGAAGAAGTGCATCAACCCGAGCTGCCAGACCACCGCCACCAGCGTCGTACTCAACACGGCCACCGTACTGCGCATGCAGTTGGTGAACCAGTACAGCAGGATCAGCGTGATGACGAAGGCGATGCCGAAGAACATCACCACCATCACTAGGCCATCGATCAGGTCACCCACTTTCTTGGCGAAGCCGACGATGTGGATCTTGATGTGGGGGTTCTGCGCCTCGAACTTGTTACGGATCTTGTCTTCGAGTTCGTGGGAAAACTTGCGGTAGTCCAGCGCCAGCAACTTGCCCTGGTCCTGCGGGTCCGGGTAGGCCTCCAGCAGCGGGATGTCGACGATGCTCGACTTGAAGTCGTTGGACACCAGGCGCCCGACCTGTCCGGACTTGAGCACGTTGTTGCGCAGCAAGTCGAGACTGGCTTGGGAGCCGTTGTAACTCTGCGGAATCACTTCACCACCGGCGAAGCCCTCCTCGGTCACTTCGGTCCAGCGTACGCTCGGGCTCCACAGCGACTTGAGGCCGGAACGGTCGACGCCGGAGATGTAGAACACCTCGTCGTTGATCTGACGCAGGGTCTCCATGTATTCCTTGGAGAAGATGTCACCGTCGGTGGCTTCCACGGAAATCCGCACGGTGTTGCCCAGGTTCGCCAGATCGTTGCGGTGCTCCATCATCTTTTGAATGAACGGATGCTCGAGCGGGATCATTTTCTCGAAGCTGGTGGATGGGCGGATCAGCGTCGCCTGCCAGAACAGGAAGATGCTGACCAGCAGGCAGATCGTGATCACTGCCGGGCGGTTGTTGAAAATCAGGCGCTCAAGAAACGTCGCCTTGTCCTGATGATGAGTGCTCAAGGAAGTCATAGCCCCGCCTTCTTATTATTAACCCGGCTCATTTGCCCAGCTCGGCGCCGTTTGGCGAAGTGGCGTGAACGCCGCCCTGTCCGGTCAGAATCAGATTGCCATTCCCGGCGGCAGTGACCGACGAGAGGGAAATGCGATCCCGACGATTGAATACGCTGAAAGTCTCGCCGTTGTCGCTGCTGCTGATCACCGAGCCACCGTTGCCGACGATCACGATCGATCCGTCCTCCAGCAGCGTGCCGCCGGACAGACCGAACTCCAGGTCACCGCGTTCAGCCTTGAGTTCGATTTGCTGCCAGGTGCTGCCGAAATCGGTGGAGCGATAGAGATTGCCGCGCAGCCCGTAAGCCAGCAGCGTATCGGCCTGTGCGGTGCCGAGCACTCCGAACAGCGAGCCTTGGTACGGGCCTTCGAGTTTTTCCCAGGTCTGGCCCCAATCGGCGGAGCGGAACATGCTGCCCTGCTCGCCGACGATGAACAGCCCGGCATCCTTGACCGCCGTGATGGCGTTGAGGTGGTACTGGTCTTCGTTGTCCAGGCGATCGCTGGCGTCTTCCCAGTGCTTGCCGCCGTCGGTGGTTTCCATCAACGCCCCGTAGGCGCCCACGGCAAAGCCACTGTTGACGTCCTTGAACCAGACATCGAGCAGCGGCGATTCGCGTTTGAGATCTTCGAATTGCTTGGTCCAGGTGACGCCACCGTCCTCGCTGGCGAGGATCTGCGCGTCATGACCGACGGCCCAACCGTGCTTGTCATCGACAAAAAACACCGACGTCAACAGTTGCCGGGTGGGCACCTTGGCCTGAACCCAGGTCGTGCCTTTGTCGTCGGAATACAGGATGTGCCCGCGATCCCCGACCGCCACCAGGCGCGGGCCGGCGTGCACGACATCGAGTATCAGGCTTTTGCTGGCCTTGGCCGATTCAACGGAATAAACAACGTCGGATGCCGGCGCGTCTGCGGCCAGCACGGGTGCCGACGCCACGGCACAGCCAAACAGCGAGAGCGCTGTGGCCAGCAACGCGAATTTGCGTAATGCCGGCGGGCGGCAGATACCCACACCCATGACAGGCTCACTCATAGACCATCCCCCATTATTATTGTTAGGTCATTCAACCTTTCAGGGCGCCGACAGGGTGCTCGTTGTGATTGGCTATTTCGGAGCATAGTCCCGAAACCCGCAATCCAGAGCCCCTTCGGAAGCTGGCTTATCCTATCGGTGTTTTTGAAGGGCTGACAATCGACGGCACGTTATGTTTTGTTAACTGGCGGGCTAACGGGTGCGGGTGAATGAGGGGGTATCAGGAAGGATGATGATGTCTGGGCCGACATCATCGCGAGCCGGCTCCGGGCGGCGCTCCGACGATGGACTCAAGTGCGCCGCGTTTTTCCAGGTTTCACGCGTTATCGTTGACGACCATCGCCAGCAGGCTGGCTCCCACAAGGATCAGACTGAACCCTGTGGAAGCGAGCTCGCCGGCAATCAAGGCATCACGCCAGGCTTTTGCTGACCACTTCGAACACGTCGCTGGACAGTTGACCCGAAGCACGAATGCGCTCCAGTTCGCCTTTCATCAAGGCCTGGCGGGCGCTGTCGTATTTGCGCCAGCGGGTCAACGGTGCCAGTTGGCGAGACGCGATCTGCGGGTTGAAGCCGTTCAACTCGATCACCAGGTCTGCCAGGAAGCGATACCCGGAACCGTCGGCCGCATGGAAGTTGATCAGGTTTTGCCCGGCGAATGCGCCCACCAGTGCCCGCACCTTGTTCGGGTTCTTGATGTTGAACGCCGGATGCTGCATCAACGCCTTGACCCGCGCCAGGCCGCCCGGCAACACACTGCCGGCCTGGACACTGAACCACTGATCCATGACCAGCGGGTTGTCCTTGAAGTGCTCGGCGAAACTGGCCAGTGCCTTGGCCTTCTGCTCTTCGAACGGCGAGTTGACCAGCACCGCGAGTGCGGTCAGACGCTCGGTCATGTTATCGCAGGTGTCGAACTGCTCCAGTGTCGCCGCCAGGACTTCAGGCTTGCCGCTGAGCATCAGGTACGACAGCGCAATGTTCTGCAGCGCACGGCGGGCGAAATGCTCGGCCTCGGCCACATACGGGGTTTGCTTCGACAGCTCGCGGTTAGCCTGATAGCGCGTCCACAGGCCTTCGAACAACGCTTCGGCCAGTTGCTTGCGGGCAAACTCGCGGGCGATGTGAATGGCCTCGACATCAGCCACTTCGCTGATTTCGGTCAGATAGGCTTCGCTTGGCAGCGAGAGCATTTCCGCGACCATCGCTTGATCCAGCGACTCGTCGGACAGCACGGTGCGCAAGGCCGAAACCAGACGCTGATCCAGTACCAGCGCTTCACCCTTCTGCTGCTGGGCAATCAGTTCCTGCAGCACTTGCACCGACAGTTGCTGGCCGGCATCCCAACGATTGAACCCGTCGCTGTCGTGCTGCATCAGGAACATCAACTGGTCGCGGTTGTACGGGAAGCTCAGTTTCACCGGCGCCGAGAAGCCACGCAGCAGCGACGGCAGCGGTTGTTCCGCGATGTCGACGAAGGTGAAGGTCTGCTCGGCTTCGGTCACGGAAAGAACCCGGGTAGTACCCTGGGCGCTGGCTTCGCCCTGAAGGCGCAAGGCTATTTCGTTGCCCTGGCTGTCCAGCAGGCCCAGCTCGACCGGGATCACAAACGGCAGTTTCTCGACCTTGTCCGGGGTTTCCGGGCAGCTCTGGCGGAAGGTCAGGCTGTAGGTCCTGGCCGTTGCGTCGAAGGACTCGCTCACCGCCAGACGTGGGGTGCCCGCTTGGCTGTACCAGCGTTTGAACTGGGTCAGGTCGACGCCGTTGGCATCTTCCATGGCCTTGATGAAGTCGTCGCAAGTCACGGCCTGACCGTCGTGGCGTTCGAAGTACAGGTCGCTGCCTTTACGGAAACCTTCGGCGCCGAGCAAGGTGTGGATCATCCCGACCACTTCCGAACCCTTTTCGTACACGGTCAGGGTGTAGAAGTTGGAAATTTCGATGAAGCTGTCCGGGCGCACCGCGTGGGCCATGGGGCCGGCGTCTTCGGCGAACTGGTGCGTGCGCAGGTACGCCACGTCCTGAATGCGCTTGACCGTGGCCGAGTTCATGTCGGCGGAGAAGTGCGAATCGCGGAAAACCGTGAACCCTTCCTTGAGCGACAACTGGAACCAGTCGCGGCAGGTCACGCGGTTGCCCGACCAGTTGTGGAAGTATTCGTGGGCCACGATCGCCTCGACCCGCTGGTGCGCGGCGTCGGTCGCGGTTTCGGCCCGGGCCAGCACGGCGCTGGAGTTGAAGATGTTGAGGCCCTTGTTCTCCATGGCGCCCATGTTGAAGTCGTTCACGGCGACGATCATGAAGATGTCCAGATCGTATTCGCGACCGTAGACCTCTTCATCCCAGCGCATGGATTTCTTCAGGCTGTTCATGGCGTGCTGGCATTTGTCGATGTTTTCCGGCTCGACGTAAATGCGCAGCGCGACGTTGCGCTCGGTCATGGTGGTGAAGGTGTCTTCGACACACCACAGATCACCGGCCACCAGCGCGAACAGGTATGCCGGTTTCTTGAACGGGTCCTCCCAGGTCGCCCAGTGCCGGCCATCTTCGCCGGGCCCCGAGGCAATCGGGTTGCCGTTGGACAGCAACACCGGATAGCTGTGCTGCTCGGCGACCACGGTGGTGGTGAACGTACTCATCACGTCCGGACGGTCGAGGTAATAGGTGATCTTGCGGAAGCCTTCGGCCTCGCACTGGGTGCAGAACATCGTGCCGGACTTGTACAGGCCTTCCAGCGCGGTGTTGGTTTCCGGGTGGATCCTGACGCTGGTATCGACCGTGAAGGTGGTGCTGGTCGGGTGCAGGGTCAGGTGATTCTCGGTCAACTGGTAATCGGCGATGCCCAGCTCGCGATCGGCCAGCGTCACCGACAGCAGTTCCAGTTGTTGACCGTCCAGCACCAGCGGCGGCAGGCCCGGACCACGCTCGGGGTTACGGCGCATCACCAGTTGCGCATGGACCAGGCTGTGGTCCTCGAACAACTCGAAGGTCAGGTGCGTTTCGTCGATCAGGTACTCGGGAGCCTGATAGTCCTTGAGGTAGATCATCTTCGGTTGTTCGGTGCGCATGCTGGAGTCCTTACTGATGCACGGCGAGCTGATAAGCCGTGTATTTACGAATGTTGATCACGCCGGTGTCGAAGATCAGGTACTGGCCCTTGATCCCCATCAGCGTGCCTTCGGCAATGGGCTGCTTGTCCAGGTTGAAGCTGACGATCTTGGCCGGATACTGCTCGACCGGGTAGCGGATTTCGAGCGGTTCGACATCGGCGACAGTCTGAATCGCCTGCAGGCCGAACCGTTGCTGCAAGCCTTGCAGGCCTTCGGCGCAGCTGTCGAACAACTGGTCGCGAACTTCTGCCAGGTTCACTGGCGCCGCATCACCCTTGAGCAGCGCGCGCCAGTTGGTCTTGTCCGCCACCTGACTGCGGAACAGGTCCTCGACGAAGCCCGATTGCTGGCGGGTCGACACGCGCATGATCGGCAAGGCCTGGCTGGCGCCCTGGTCGATCCAGCGGGTCGGCAACTGGGTGGCGCGGGTGATCCCGACTTTCACTCCGGAGGAGTTCGACAGGTACACGATGTGATCGGTCATGCAGAACTGTTCGCCCCACTGCGGCTCGCGGCAAGTGCCGGCGTCGTAATGGCAGCGCTCCGGGCTCATGATGCACACGTCGCACTGGGCCAGTTTGGTCATGCAGGGGTAGCAGTAGCCCTGGCTGAAACTGGTTTTGGTCTTGCGTCCGCAATGGGTGCAGTGGATCGCCCCCAGGTATTCCAGGCGAACCGTGGTGCCGATCAAGGGGTTGACCGGTACCTCGACGTCGCCCAGACGAAATGCGTACTGCACGTTCGGCCCGTCCAGGCGCGCCGACATTTTACTGATTGCACCGCGGCCAATCTCGATCAATGGATGGCATCCGACTTGAACAGGATA
Source organism: Pseudomonas sp. MIL9 (assembly GCF_016887925.1). Taxonomy (NCBI): domain Bacteria; kingdom Pseudomonadati; phylum Pseudomonadota; class Gammaproteobacteria; order Pseudomonadales; family Pseudomonadaceae; genus Pseudomonas; species Pseudomonas sp. MIL9. Next base: position 161,827 of record NZ_JAFEHE010000010.1, read on the forward strand.
TTGGGCACTTGAATCGATTTGGAGCTGCACTCCTGCGGCCCCATGTAGCCGGTACGTTCTTCTTCAGGCAGGTTCTTGATTTCCCAGGCGATCATCGCTTGCAGCGACAGCTCGCGCTGCTCGGCGGTGAGCTTGCCACCGTCAGACCATTTACCGATTTCCACCGCCAGTTTCAGGCTCTGGTAGATGTCCGGGGTGATGTTTTTGATCATTTCGTTAAAAGAGGACATTGGGTCTCCGCGCTCTCTATATACATAACTGTTTCAGGCGGCCAGTTTACGGCGGTTGTACAAACCACCCAACAAACCGGTCAGGCATCCGACGAGCAACCCGCCGACGTGGGCCGCGTTGGCGATTTCACCGAAGCCGATCATCGAGACCAGCCCGGACAGGCACAGCAGCAGCCACACCAGCATCATCACCAGTACCCCGCGGGGCAGGCGATAGGCGGCGTTCGGCGACAATATCTGGAAAATCCAGCAATGCCCGAGCAGGCCGTACAGCACCCCGGACAACCCGCCAAACAGGGTCGGGCCGCCGAATACGAACTGGGAAAAATTGGACACGAGGCTGAACAGCAAGGTCAGACCGATCAAGTTGACAGTGCCCTGGCGCGATTCGATGCGCCGCCCCAGCTCCCAGTACCACATGCCATTCATGGCCAGGTGCAGGATGCCGAAATGGATCAGCATCGGCGTCACCAGGCGCCACCACTGCCCCGCCGCCAGGCTGTCGGCCAATGGCACGAAGTGGATGTACTCACCGATGACGTGATAATCGAGGAAGGTCAGCCAGCGCATGGTGGCGAGGTTATCGCCCAGCAAGGTCACGACACCGACGAGCAGGCTGAGCAGCAGTATCAGCGCCGTGCCTTTTGCATGCCGAAGCTGCGAGGCGAAGCTCGGCCGGCGAACCGTTCGGGCCACCGGGATGGCCAGTTGCTCATCGGGGTCACCCGCCGGATAGCGTTCGTACAACACCCGGACGTCTTCACTGATGTTCGCCGGCACCCACAGCACTTGCTCGCCCGCTTCCTCACTGACCCGATGCGGTACCTGCATGCGTTGCAGCAACTTGACGAACCCGCTCAAATCCACCGCCAGCGGCAGTCGCAATACAGCGACATTCGTCATTGCAGTACCTCCGGGCGCTCGACGTCGACCCAGACGAATTTATGCGGATCGAGGCGAGTTTCCTGGTCCAGACGATAGGCGACGAGTTTGCCGTAGAGCACGGCGCTGTAATCCAGGCACGCGAGGTTCGGACGAATCGGTGCCGGTTTGCCGCTGCGCCAGTAATGACCGACGAACAGCAACGGTTCGTCGATGCCATAGCGCAGCAAGTTGTTTTTCTCGGTTGACGTCAGTGGCGTGCGAGCCACCGGGTCGGGCAAGGCGTCAGGCTGGAACACGATGTCTCCGTAGGTTTGCGGATCGTCTTCCCAGAACTTGGTACGGAAGAACGAGCGTGTCAGGCCATCGCCGCTGGTCATGGTCAGACCATGGGGCAAGCGCATGTCGGTGCCGCGCAGCAAGCGGTCGAACACGGTGCAGGCGAAGCTACCCGGCATGGCCGACGCCTGAAGGAAGTGTTCATCGACGCAACCATTGGGGAACAGCGCCCGCAACGGTTCGATCAAGCTCGCGTCCCAACAGGCATGCACCACCCGGAAACGCCCGGCATCGACGAACAACGGCAGTTCATAGAACCATTGCTGAAAGTCATGCCAGTCCGCCGGATGATGCTCGAACTGGGTCAGGGTTTCCTGGAGCAACCGGGCATGGCGCGGGGTGTGTTCGCGCACGAACTGCTTGCCGCTGCCAGGGAGTGCCGGCGTGCACCAGCCCAACGCGTTGAACTCGTGGTTGCCCATGATGCACAGCGCCTGGCCGGCCTCGACCATGTCGTGAACGATGTGCAGCGCCTCGCGAATCCGCGGACCGCGGTCGATGATGTCACCGACGAACACCGCCATGCGCGAAGCGTGGCGCCAGACGCCGGCTTGTTTGTGGTAACCCAGTCGGTCGAGCAAGTGCTCCAGGGTCAGAGTGCAACCATGCACGTCACCGATCAGGTCGTAGCTACGCGCGGGATCGAGCATCAGTCGCCTCCACCCCCCAACTTGCTGCCCCAGCCGAGTTTGGTTCGGCAGACTTCATAATAGTTGTGGTCGAGCGGGTGAATCAGCCGCAGCTTCTGGGCTTTCTTGCTGACGGTGATGGTGTCGCCGGGCGCACAGGTAAAGTGGTTCTGCCCGTCGCACGAGACTTGCGGGTAAATCTGCATATCCTTGGACACGACGATTTTCAGCTCACTGTTGCCATCGACCACGATTGGCCTGCCTGACAGGGTATGGGGGTACATCGGCACAATCACAATAGCGTCGAGCTTGGGATGCATGATCGGGCCACCCGCGGAAAGCGCATAGGCCGTCGACCCCGTCGGCGTGGCGACGATCAGGCCGTCGGCCTTCTGGCTGCAGACGAACTGGCCATCGATGTACAGCTCGAATTCGATCATCCGTGTGGATTTGCCGGGGTGCAGCACCACGTCATTGAGCGCGTCGCCCTGACCGATGGCCTCGGCGTGGCGCCGGACTTCGGCTTGTAACAAAAAGCGGTTTTCCACCAGATAGTGGCCGTCGAGCACTTCGGCAACCTTGATTTCCAGCTCGTCGGGGCGAATGTCCGTCAGGAAACCCAGGCTGCCCCGGTTGATGCCCAGTACCGGAATATTGTGCCTGGCCAGCGCACGGGCCGCGCCCAGCAGGCTGCCATCCCCACCCACCACAATCACCATGTCACAGACTTCGCCGAGCATCTTGCGCGACGAGGTCTGCAGGCCATGGCCCGGCAGGACTTCGGCGATGGTGTCTTCGAGAATCACGTGCAGGTGACGATCGAGCAGAAACCGTTTCAGTCGGCGGACGGTATCCAGCACCTGAGAACTGCCCAGGCGACCGATGATGCCGATATTGCGAAATTGCTCCATGGGGCTCCTAAGGAAGGGCAGCGACGGCGAAAAGCACGATTATGGGCGAAAGCCGCGGATAGACAAAATCCTTTCAGCCTCAAGGTGGCTTCCGGTTTCGGGCTATGCTCGCAAGATGATCCTATTTCCAGATTTATTGCAGTTGCCCCATCAGTTGCGCCATCCCGAAGTGCGCGACCTGGCTTGGGTCATCCTGGCGCCGCCGATGCTCAGCGACACCCCGTGGCCGCAGCGCCATCCGCTGGCCGGCAGTGACTGGGTACAGGCGCCGGAACGCCTGCAACACTGGCTGCAACAACTGGATCGGGACAGTTATGGCTTGCTGCATTGGCTGGCCCAGGCCCGCACCCGGCGCCTGGGCCTGTACTACGAGCGGCTCTGGCAATTTGCCGTGCAGCACGCGCCCGGCATCGAGTTGATTGCCGCCAACATGCCGATCCGTCGCGAAGGCCACACCCTCGGCGAGCTGGACATGCTGCTGCGTGATCGCGACGGCGTGCATCACCTGGAGCTGGCAATCAAGCTGTACCTGGGGCCGCAAAACGGCGACGGCCACGATGCCGCGCAATGGCTCGGACCTGGCTGCCATGATCGGCTGGACCGCAAACTGGCGCACCTGTGCCAGCATCAGCTGCCGATTTCCGCGCGCCCGGAAAGCCGCGAAGTGCTGGCGGCGCTGGATATCCGCGAGTTCAGCGCGCATTTATGGCTCGGTGGTTACTTGCTCTATCCCTGGCCGGGGCAAGCGGCGCCACCCCGAGGGGCGCATCCGCAGCACTTGCGTGGTCGCTGGCTGCACCAAAAGGATTGGGCCGAGTTCGCGGCCCAGAGTCCGCCTGGCCGCTGGCAACCCCTGCCCCGCCATGCGTGGCTGGCACCGGCGCACTACCCGGCCGAGCAGACATGGAGCGTCGAGCAGCTGGACGCGTGGCTGAGCGATCTGGAGCCGCTGGCCCCGGCGCAGTTGCTGGTACGACTGGTGGAAAACGCCCAGGGCGACTGGGAGGAAGCCGAACGATTGTTTCTGGTGGCGGATCTTTGGCCGAATGTGCCGGGACAGGGTTGATCCGGATTTTATGGCGAATGCAGTGACCCTTTCGCGAGCAAGCTTGCTCCCACCTTGAAACGCATTCCGCCGTGGGAGCGAGCCTGCTGGCGATGGCGGCGACGCGATTTAAACGGACAACCGCACCGCCAGCGCTGCCAAGGTCACCAGCAACACCGGCACTGTCAACACGATCCCGACCTTGAAGTAATACCCCCAGCCAATCCGGATGTTCTTGCGCTCCAGCACATGCAACCACAAAAGTGTCGCCAGACTGCCAATCGGGGTGATTTTCGGGCCCAGGTCGCTGCCAATGACGTTGGCGTAGATCATTGCCTCCTTCACCACCCCCGTCGCCTGGCTCGCATCAATGGACAGCAGGCCAATCAACACCGTCGGCAGGTTATTCATGATCGATGACAACAACGCCGTCAGCACACCCGTGCCCAGCGCCGCGCCCCAGACGCCGTATCCGGCGAAAATGTCCAGCCAGCCCGCCAGATACCCTGTCAGCCCGGCGTTACGCAGGCCATAGACCACCAAATACATGCCCAGCGAAAAAATCACGATGTGCCACGGGGCTTCCTTCATGACCTTGCGCGTGGAGATCTTGTGCCCACGGGCAGCGATGGCCAGCAGCAAGGCCGCGCACACCGCCGAGATCGCACTGATCGGAATGCCCAGCGGTTCCAGCGCAAAACAACCGAGCAACAGAATCACCAGCACCGCCCAACCGGCGTAGAACGTTGCCTTGTCGTGGATGGCGGACGCCGGGTGCTCCAGTTGTTCGGGGTCGTAAGCCCGGGGAATGTCGCGCCGGAAAAACCACATCAGCACCGCCAGGGTCGCGGCGACGCTGACCAGGTTGACCGGAATCATCACCGCCGCATAGCGGTTGAAACCAATCTTGAAGAAGTCCGCGGAAACGATGTTCACCAGGTTCGACACCACCAATGGCAGGCTGGCGGTGTCGGCAATGAAACCAGCGCCCATGACAAACGCCAGGGTCGCCGTCGGCGAGAAGCGCAACGCCAGCAACATGGAAATCACGATAGGCGTCAGTATCAGCGCCGCGCCGTCATTGGCGAACAGCGCCGAAACCAGTGCGCCGAGCAGCACCATATAGGCAAACAACTTTCGTCCATTGCCCCGTCCCCAGCGGGCCACATGCAACGCCGCCCAGGCAAACAGCCCGGCTTCGTCCAGCAACAGGCTGATGATGATCAGCGCGACAAAGGTACCAGTGGCGTTCCAGATGATCTGCCACACCAGCGGAATGTCACTCAGATGCACCACGCCGAAAATCAGCGCCAGCACGGCACCCAGCACCGCGCTCCAGCCGACACCAAGGCCTTTGGGCTGCCAGATCACGAGGGTTATGGTCAGGAGAAAAATCAATGAAGCGGCGAGCATGCGAAACAGCCTTGAGCGAGGGGGCGGACCGGCAGGGATTCTGAAGTAGAGCCGCCGTGCGTGGCAACGGCGACGATAGACTCAATGTTGTTGTGCCTGGGTGACAGGGAACATGCCTGTTGAGGGAAGCCTGCCCCCTCTGTCACAGGCAAACTCCCTCGGAACGCGAACGACCTCAGACTTTCTTGTGCTGCTCCACCCACTGACCATAGGCATTGATGAAGCTCTGCAGGAAAGGCTTGACCGACTCCGACAATTTGCCCGCCTCGTCGAACGCCGAACCGGCACCGCCCAGGTAGGCTTCCGGCTGCTGCATCAACGGCACGTTGAGAAACACCATGGACTGACGCAAGTGATGGTTGGCGCCGAATCCGCCGATCGCGCCCGGCGAAACACTGATCACCGCCCCCGGTTTGCCGCTCCAGGCACTCTTGCCATAGGGACGCGAACCGACATCGATTGCATTCTTCATCGGTGCCGGCACCGAACGGTTGTATTCCGGCGTGACGAACAGCACTGCGTCGGATGAACTCACTTGTTGTCGGAAACTACTGTAGGCTGCCGGCGGTGTAGCACCATCGATGTCTTCGTTGTAGAGCGGCAAGTCACCGATTTCGACAATGTTCAGCTTGAGATTGGCCGGCGCCAGGTCCACCAGTGCGAGGGCGACCTTGCGGTTGATCGATTCTTTTCGCAGGCTGCCGACGACTACGGCGACGGTATGGACATTGCTCATGGAAGACTCTCGCTTATCCGTGGGAGGAACCTGAAGTTATAGTTGATCAGATGACGATTCAACCAGTGAACACAGGTATATCTGCGCTCTGATTATTTTTTACACGCAGGAAAACTTACCGTGCTCAGTGACGGTCTACTCCACCGCACATTGAGTGATTTATCTCCAGAGGTTCTAAGCAGATGGCAGCAGTACTCGTCGGTCAGTTCCATGCAAGAGACGCGGAAGGCCGCATTTATTCCGTACATGAGTTCCAGGAATCCACCCCGCCGGCAGACGGCCTGGCAAGCGCGGCGCCTGTCACCACGTACAAACTGGCTATTGGCGATCGCGTGAACAAGCTGGATGAAAATGAATTTCTATTGGTGCAGTCGGGCGTCACCATTACCCGCGAACCGGTAACCAGCACCGCTTCATAACTCGACGTTATGAGCAGAAGTCATAGGCGCAGACTTGGGTTAGGATTCAGTCACTGACTTCCTCACCCTGCTGAACATGGACTTCACGCATGCGCTTACGCCATATCGAAGTGATCCAGGCGCTCTTGCAGACCGGTCACCTGGGCACCGCCGCCGAATGGCTGCAGTTGCCGGTGACCGAAGTCGAGCGCATATTGCGCGACGCCGAGGATCAGCTGGGCTTCATGCTGTTCTCCAGCGTACGCGGGCGCTTGCAGGCCACGCGGGAGGCGCGCGAGCTTCAAGTCGAAATGGCCCGCGTCTACGATGCGCTTGAACCGGTCCAACGCCTGGCCAACAGCCTCAGGCAATACCAGGCTCCGCCCTTACGTATCATTTGTACGCCTCCCTTGGCCCAGCAATTGCTGCCCCAAAGCATTGCGGCTTTGCGCCGACGCCTGCCTGACGCGCCCTGCACTCTGCTCAGCCAACCGACCCGCGACATCGTCCGAAGCCTGCTGCTGCGCGAAAGCGATCTGGGCTTGAGCCTGCATGATCCCGATCGCGCCGAGATTGAATGCCAGGTGATTGCCCAGGGCAAGCTGCAACTGCTCGCCCCCCACGGCTGGCTGCAACCCAGGCAGAAGTACATTTCCCTGCAGGATCTGGCGGGCCAGGCAATGGTCGGGCTGGAAGGGCATGACCCGCTCAGCCCGGCGCTGGAAAACAAACTGCATGCACTGCGTCCGGCTCCGGTGATCCACACACGGGTACAGACTCACCAGATGATGCGCAGCATGGTCGAGGCCGGTGAAGGCCTGGCCATCGTCGACCCCTTCACTGCCCTCGGCGCCAAATCGGCCGGACTCGATGTCTGCCCCCTGGCGCCCGCGGTCCCGGTCAGTCTCTACGCCCTGAGCCTTAAAAACGGCGCGCCCTCGCCCGCCATTCAGACCCTGTTGGCGATCATCACGGAACAAGCCGCGGCGATGCTCGCGAACTGACCGGATTTTCCAACGGATTATCGAACAATCGATACCAGAACAGCGCCACCTCGGCGGTGTTGGGATCGATGCCCCGATAGCGCAGGTGATCGATGCCGCCGATCACATAACCGCAGCGCTCATAGAGACGACAGGCCCCCAGATTGTTGTTCTGGGTTTCCAGCATGATGCCTGGCAGCTTCTTCTTGCGACTCCAGAACTGCGCCACATCCAGCAGTGCCTTGGCCACACCATGGCGTCGGGCGGGCGCATGCACCGCCAGTTCGTCGATATGGGCAAAGCCATTCCAGTTAGTGCTGACCACTATATGGCCGACCGGCTCGTCATCCAGATACGCCATGAAAATCGCACTGTCGACGGCGTCGCGATAACTGCTGAACTCCTCGGGGTCAATGCCATAGCACTTGCGATAGGGCGTGATCGGCGTGATCGCCCATTGCTCCACTGGCTGGCCTATTTCGGGGGTGCCATAGGCGGCGACTTCAAAACTGAAATCACTGCCCCAGATATAGGCGGCAAAAGCTTCGTCGGCAACGCGCACCGACAGCCCCGGGTAAATCGGATTTATGACCGGTTGCATACTGGGAAAGGTCCTCATTCCTTGATGCAATCGACGGTGTAGTGCCGTCCATTGCCCTCATCTTCGTGTTGCAAGCCGTGCACATCGGCGACAAACCCGGGAAAGCTGCTGTCGAACGTGCGAGCAAACTTCAGGTAGTCGATGATCGAGCGGGTCGACTCGGTAAAACGCTCGCCGGGCATGATCAACGGAATCCCCGGCGGGTATGGCACCAACATCACGGCAGCGATACGCCCCTCCAGAGCATCGATCGACACCGCTTCAACTTCGCCACGCACCAATTGATCATAGGCGTCAGCCGGCTTCATGGCGATTTCCGGCAGTACGGTGTACATGCGCTTGAGATGCCGGGCCGTGGCATTGCTGCGATAACAGGCGTGCAATTGGTCGCACAGATCGCGCAGGCCCATGCCCTGATAACGCGCAACATTCTCCTGTGCCACGCACGGCAGGCAATGGGCCAGACTGACGTTGGCGTCGTAGCTGCGCTTGAATTCCAGCAACTCGGTGAGCAGCGTGCTCCACTTGCCCTTGGTGATGCCCATGGAAAACAGCACCAGGAACGAATAGAGCCCGGTCTTTTCCACCACCAGCCCGCGCTCCCAAAGGAACTTGCTGACCACCGCCGCCGGAATCCCGCGCTCGCTGAGGGCGCCGCCTGCGGTCAAACCCGGCATCACCAGGGTGACCTTGATCGGATCGAGCAGCACGTAATCGTCGGTCACGCCGCCAAAGCCGTGCCAGTCGTCCTCCGGTTGCAGCAGCCAGTCTTGCGTGACAACGCGCTCGATGCCTTCCACCGAAGGCGGTTGCCAGATGGAAAACCACCAGTCATCGGCGGCGATGTGCTGGCGCAGATTGGCCAGCGCCCGGCGAAAACTCAGGGCCTCGTCGAACATTTCCTGCAACAGCGAACGCCCGGCAGGCCCTTCCATCATGGCCGAAGCGACGTCCAGCGAAGCGATGATGCCGTATTGCGGCGACGTCGAGATGTGCATCATGAACGCTTCGTTGAAGCGATCGCGATCGAGCTGCCGCGCGCCACCGTCCTGCACATGAATCATCGATGCCTGGCTGAACGCTGCCAGCAGCTTGTGGGTGGAATGGGTGGTGAACACCAGCGGGCCGTTTTCACTGCGTGAAGTGCCCATGCCGTAACGTCCGGCGAAAAACTCGTGGAACGCCGCATAGGCGTACCAGGCCTCATCGAAATGCAGCACCTCGACGCTGGTGCCCAATTGCTGCTTGATCAGCTCGGCGTTGTAGCACAGGCCGTCATAGGTCGAATTGGTGACCACCGCGAGTTTGACCTTGGGCGCCCGCCCCTTGGTCAATGGGCTGGCATCGATCTTCGCCTGGATCGATTCGCGACTGAATTCACTCAACGGAATCGGCCCGATGATCCCCAGCTCATTGCGCTCCGGGCACAGGTACAGCGGGATCGCGCCCGTCATGATGATCGAATGCAGTACCGACTTGTGACAGTTGCGATCGACCAGCACCAGGTCATCGCGCGCGACCATCGAGTGCCAGACGATCTTGTTCGCGGTCGACGTCCCGTTGATGACGAAAAAAGTGTGATCGGCGCCGAAGTTGCGCGCCGCCCGGGCTTCTGCTTCTGCCAGCGGCCCCGTGTGATCCAGCAGCGACCCCAGCTCCGGCACCGACACCGACAAATCCGAACGCAGGGTGTTTTCCCCGAAAAACTGGTGAAACGCCTGCCCCACGGGACTCTTGTGGTAGGCCACGCCACCACCATGCCCAGGCGTGTGCCAGGAATAGTTGGAGTCTGCCGTGTGCTGCACCAGCGCCTTGAAAAATGGCGGCAGCAAGCCATCGAGGTATTTGCGCGCCGCCCGCGCCACCTGGCGAGCGAGAAAGGGCACGGTGTCTTCGAACAGATAAAGAATCCCGCGCAATTGATTGAGCTCGGCCATGGCGTCGGCGGGGGCGTTCTCCAGGGTGACTTGCTCGCCCAGGGCGAAGATCGGCAGGTCCGGCGCGCGCACCCGCGCCAGCCCGATCAACTCGGCCATATTCTGTAACAAATGCGAGCGAGCGCTGGCGTCTTCGGCGGCGATCAACATGCACGAGAGACCGTGATGAGTCGAAGCCACCAAACGCCCTTCGGTGTAGTCCACGGCCGAGACAATGCTGAAGCCTTCCTGCTCCAGCTCCCGGGCAATGCCCCGCACACGGTCACCGGCAACGGTGTCGGCCTTGATGTCGCGGTGGACAATCAATACCGGGAATTTCAAATCTTTATACATGGGACTCAGTGTCCTGAGGCGGCAGGCCAGAGCCTGCCAATAACCTCAGGGTAGAGGGTTGCAGCGGATGTAGCGAGCACGACGCCCCAAAACGGGTCACCGGCATAAAGAAACGACCTAGGCCTGAGCTTCCGCCTCGGCCAACTGCACCCACAGCGCCGGCGCACCTGCCGACTTGGCGATGGCTTCCATGCGTGCCACATGCCGGGCCAGATCATCTTCGCTGGCGCGAATGATACGGGTCGGCTGGCGGTCGGCGGGCAGACGGCGGATTTCCGTGGCGGAGTTGTCCGCGCCTTCGCCTGAGCCGTTGCCATCGGACGCATTGCCGGCCAGCGACAGGCTGGTCTGGCCGCCGGTCATGGTCAGGTAAACGTCGGCGAGAATCTCGGAGTCGAGCAAGGCGCCGTGCAGTTCACGGCCGGAGTTGTCGACGCCGTAGCGTTTGCACAAGGCATCGAGGCTGTTGCGCTGCCCCGGGTGACGCTCCCGGGCCATGAGCAGGGTGTCGAGGATCGAGCAGTGCTGCGTGATGTCCGCACGGTCGTGCTGGCCCATCAGGGCGAATTCGTTGTTGATGAAGCCAACGTCGAACGCCGCGTTATGGATGATCAGCTGCGCGCCCTTGATGAACTCGAAGAATTCTTCGGCCACTTCGGCGAAACGCGGCTTGCCCACCAGAAACTCGTTGGTGATGCCGTGGACGCCGATGGCGCCTTCATCACTTTCACGATCCGGTTGCAGGTAGACGTGGAAATGCCGACCGGTCAGGCGACGACCGATCAACTCGACACAACCGATTTCGATAATCCGGTGGCCGTCGGTCACCGGCATGCCGGTGGTTTCGGTATCGAGTACAACGGATCTGGTGGCCATCTGATGCTCAGCTCTCAATCGGTCAATCGTGCAAAAGCGGCGATGTTAACACGCTCGCCAAGGTCTTTCAGGTACACCGTGTCGCCCCCCATCGCGAGCCGGCTCGCGATGGCGACGCCCCGGAAATCAGGCCTGCTTGAACCCGCGCACTTCATCCACGCCACGGTTGGCCAGTTGGTCGGCCCGCTCGTTGCCATGGTGGCCGATGTGCCCGCGCACCCATTTCCAGGTGACGTTGTGACGGTTGACCTGCTCGTCGAGCATCTTCCATAGGTCAGCGTTCTTGACCGGTTCTTTCGCAGCGGTTTTCCAGCCGCGCTTTTTCCAGTTGGCCATCCACTCGTTGATGCCCTTCATCACGTACTGCGAGTCGGTCACCAGCAGCACGTCGCAGGGACGCTTGAGTTCTTCGAGGCCACGGATCGCGCCCATCAGCTCCATGCGGTTGTTGGTGGTGTTGGTTTCGCCGCCCCAGAGTTCCTTTTCAACACCCTTGCACACCAGTAATGCGCCCCAGCCGCCAGGGCCAGGGTTGCCTTTACAGGCGCCGTCAGTGAAGAGTTCTACGCTATCGCTCATGCCAATCTATCCAGAAAATGCGGTGGCTCGCCGATCGCTGATCGACAACGCCCGAGACCGGGGGCAACCCCGGCCAGGAAATACAAGGTGAATTACGGTTCGATATGACGACGGTTGACCTTGGCCATGGGCAATGGAATCAACTTGCCCATCGGTTCGCGGCGCTCCTGACGCAAGGGTCGCAGGCCGACCACTATCTTGCGCGCCACCAATAAATAGAAGCCGCCGCCAGACAACTGCCAGCGACCGGCCATGCGCTCCCAGCCGGCCAGACGGGTCTGCCAGGCGGGTGACGCGAGCGGCGGACGATAGCACCCGAAGCGGCGTTTCTCCAGCGCGAAGCCCAGCAGATTCAGCCAGTCGGCGACCCGCGACGGGGAAATGCAGCGGGCCTTGCGCAACGCATCATGAGCGAACACATGACGCAGGCCCCAACTGCTCCAGGGATTGATCCCGATGATCAACAGGTGTCCGCCGGGCCGCACGCTGCTCGCCGCTTCGCGCAGCAGTCCGTGGGGCGACAGGCAGAAGTCCAGGCCATGCTGCATGACCACCACGTCGGCGGCATGCTCGCTCAACGGCCACGCCTGCTCTTCGCAGACAATCTCGACCCCTGGCAACGGTGCGCCCAGGCGGACATTGCGCTGCACCTGCGGTGCCGACGGTGGTGTCTGGGCGGATGGGCCGTAATGCACCAGATAACCGCCGAAAAAGCGACCCAGCTCTTCTTCGAGCATGCGCCGTTCTTCATCCAGCAAAAACTGCCCGAGGGGGCCGGACAGCCAGTCACGGGCCGCGCTGATCAACGCCAGCCAGTCAGGATCAGCCTGAGCGAACGCTTTATCCGTCATTGCATTCTCCAACGCGCCAGGAAGCTCTAAGATGCGCCAATGCTTTCCAATTGGCGAATCCGACGATGATACAGATCACTGCCCTGCCCGCCTTTACCGACAACTACATCTGGTTGTTACAAGATCCCGACACCCGGCGTTGCGCGGTGGTCGACCCCGGCGATGCCGCCCCCGTGCAGGCCTGGCTTGCAGCCAATCCGCAATGGGTGTTGAGCGATATTCTGATCACTCATCACCATCATGACCATGTCGGCGGCGTCGAACAGCTGAAAAAAGCGACGGATGCCACCGTCTACGGCCCGGCCAGTGAAAACATTCCGGCGCGGGACGTGGCCCTCAAGGATAACGACCGCATCCATGTACTGGGCCATGACTTCGACGTCATCGCCGTGCCCGGCCATACCCTGGGGCACATTGCCTATTATCATCGCGGCCTGCTGTTTTGCGGAGATACCCTGTTCGCGGCCGGTTGCGGACGCCTGTTCGAGGGGACGCCCCTGCAAATGTACACCTCGCTGTCGCGCCTGGCGGCCCTTCCCGAAAATACGCTGGTGTACTGCACTCACGAATATACGCTGAGCAACCTGCGTTTTGCCGCGGCGGTCGAGCCCGGCAATCCCGATACGCTGGAACGCCTCGCCACCGTCACCCGCCAACGGGAAACCGGCGTCATCACACTGCCTTCCACGGTGGCCCTGGAAAAACGTACAAACCCGTTTTTGCGTACCGCCGTAACATCCGTTAAAGAAAAAGTGGACGAACGGACCGGCACCGATAACTCTGCGCCCGATATGGTTTTTGCTGCGCTAAGAAGCTGGAAAGACACGTTCTGAACCGCCTGTACGATGGTGCAAAAACCATGAGTGGTTGACCGTTGGAGGTGCGCTTTCTAGAATCCCCCGACATTTTTGCCCGGAACTTACTTCCAGCCAATGTCGTCATCTATTCGCAAAGCCATCAATTCGGACGCATTGACCCGCCTGGCTCAAGCCATAGCGGTGGCTGTGTCCGCGACCTTGGCGGGCTGTTCCAGCCATGCGCCGCAAACCGATGCGGCACACACTCCGAATATTGCCGCGCGCGCCAAGCAGAAGCCCGTCTGGCTCAGCGAAAAGCCGAGCCCGCAGGTTCCGCAGGACGTCTGGGAGCGCATGCGCCTGGGCTTCCAGTTGCAGGATGGCCTGGGCGTCAACCCCCGCATCGAGCAGCAACGCCTGTGGTTCGCCAGCAACCCGTCTTTTCTCGAAAATGCCGGCGAACGCGGCAGCCTCTACATTCACTACATCATCGAACGTCTTGAAGAGCGCAACATGCCGCTGGAGCTGGCGCTGTTGCCGGTGATCGAAAGCGCCTACAACCCGATGGCCTACTCCCGGGCCGACGCGGTGGGCCTTTGGCAATTCATCCCGTCCACCGGGCGTTACTACAACCTGCGTCAAACCCGCTTCTATGATGGCCGTCGCGACATCACTGCCTCGACCACCGCGGCGATGGATTACCTGACTCGCCTGCACGACATGTTCAACGGTGACTGGCTGCTGGCCCTTGCCGCGTACAACGCGGGTGAAGGCACGGTCAGCCGGGCCATCGAGCGCAATGAAAGGCTCGGCCTGCCTACCGACTACTGGAACCTGCCGCTGCCTGCCGAGACCCAGGCGTATGTACCGAAACTGCTGGCCCTCTCGCAAGTGGTTCTGGCGCCAGAGGCCTATGGCGTGAACCTCAACCCGATCGCCAACGAACCCTATTTCAAAGTCGTCGCAATCAACCAGCGCATGGACCTGTCCAAGGTCGCCGAAGTCGCCAACATCGACGAAGACGAACTGTTCCAGCTCAATCCGGCGTTCAAGCAGCGCACCACCCTCGACGGCCCCCAGCATCTGTTGGTGCCGACCTCCAAGGCGCAGCTGCTGACCACCAGCCTGCAGACCATGCGTCCTGAAGAGTTGATCAGCAAGAAATCACGCAAACCGGTCTTCGAAGGCGCCGACGACATCCAGGTGGCGAGTGCCAAACGCAACTACCGGGTCAAGCGTGGCGATAACCTGGGCACCATCGCCAAGGCCAACAACGTCGACATCAAGGACCTGCAGCGCTGGAACAAGCTGAGTGGCAAGAACCTCAAACCGGGCCAGACCCTGGTTCTTCAGGACACCAGCAAACGCGGTTCCGGACGCATCAACACCGTGGTCGCGGCCAATGCCAGGACCAAGGGCGAGACCAAAAAGCCACAATCCCAATACAAGGTTCAGCAAGGCGACTCGCTGTACATCGTGGCCAAGCGCTTCAACGTTGAAATGCAACACCTCAAGCGCTGGAACCCGCGCGTCGGCCAGGCGTTGAAACCGGGTCAGATGCTGACCGTCGCCAACCCGCATTAAAAAACGAGCCCCTGAATTCAGGGGCTTTTTTTGGCCCGCGATTTTTTCACCCTGCAGGAGCGACCCTGCTCGCGAAAAACCAGAGGGCGCCGTCGCGCTTCCAGTTTTACGCGTAATCTCCCAAACCATCGCCAGCAAGCCCGGCCCCTGCAACGGATCAGGTCGGCTTTAAACCCCTGTCTTTTTCCTGTTCATACAAGCTGTTACTGTACGGGCCACAAAGCCCAAGCCGCCCGGATCGGATTCCCTATTTGAAGCATCCCCTCCTCTCGCTCCTGATTTGCCTGGCCTTGAGCTCCACCGCAAGCGCGACGATCAGCGAAAGCCATGGTTATGCGCAGTTCGGCACGCTCAAGTACCCGGCCAGATTTACCCACTTCGACTGGGTCAACCCGCAAGCGCCCAAGGGCGGTACGTTGCGGGTGATGGCGTTTGGCACCTTCGATACGCTCAACCCTTACACCTTCAAGGGCACCAGCCCGGTGACCACGCCGAATTTCCTGCAATACGGCATCAACGAACTCAATGAGCCGCTGATGGTCGGCACAGGTCAGTACGCACCGTCCGGCGACGAACCCGCCTCCAGTTATGGCCTGATTGCCCAGTCGGTGGAGTACAACGAGGGCCGCAGCTGGGTGGTGTTCAACCTGCGCCCCGAAGCGCGTTTCCACGATGGCACACCCATCACCGCCCATGATGTCGCGTTTTCCTACCGCTTGCTGCTCAAGGAAGGCCATCCGCTGTACCGCACCAGCCTCCAGGAAGTGTTGAGGGTCGACATTCTCAATCCACGGCGCATACGGTTCGTCTTCAAACGCGCCGGCAATCCGCTGCTGATCCTGCGCCTGGGCGAGTTGCCGGTACTGCCGCAACACTACTGGAAGGGTCGCGACTTCAAGGCCACCACCTTCGAACCACCACTGGGCAGCGGACCGTACCGCATCACCTCGGTGACACCGGGACGACAGATCGTTTTCGAGCGGGTCAAGGACTACTGGGGCAAGGATCTGGCGGTCAATCGCGGCAAATACAATTTCGACCGCATGGAGGTCGAGTTCTACCGGGACAGCGATGTCGCGTTCGAAGCGTTCAAGGCCGGCGAGTTCGACATTTACATCGAGCACCAGGCGAAAAACTGGGACACCGGCTACAACTTCCCGGCGATACGCCGCGGTGACGTGATCAAGGCGCAGATCCCGCACCAGATCCCGACCCAGAGCCAGGGCCTGTTCATGAACAGCCGCCGGCCGACGTTCTCCGACGTGAAGGTCCGTGAAGCGCTGGGGCTGATGTTCGACTTCGAGTGGACCAACCGCACGCTGTTCAGCGGCGCCTACATGCGCGCCATGAGTTACTACCCCAACAGCGAGTTCTCCGCCACCGGCCTGCCGGTTGGGCATGAATGGCTGATGCTCAAACCCTGGCGCGAGCAGTTGCCGGCGAAGCTCTTCACCGAGCCCTTCAGCCTGCCGCAGACCCAGGGCGCCGGCATCCCCCGGGAAACCCTGCGCAAAGCCTTGGGGCTGCTCGCCGAAGCCGGCTGGAAGCTCAACGGCCAGCGCCTGCAAAACGCCGCCGGGCAACCCTTGCGCCTGGAGATCCTGCTGGTCAATCCGAACCTGGAGCGCATCCTCCAGCCTTACGTCGAGAACCTCGCCAGCATCGGCGTCGACGCCCGGCTGCGCACGGTCGATCGTGCGCAGTACAAGCAGCGCCTCGACCAGTTCGATTTCGACATGATCCTGATGACGCTCAACCAGACCCTAAGCCCGGGCCTGGAGCAATGGCAGTACTTTCATTCCAGCCAGGTCGGGGTCAAGGGCAGCAAGAATTACGCCGGCATCGCCAACCCGGTGGTCGACCACCTGCTCGAACAACTGCTCGCAGCGAAGAGTCGCGATGAGCAGGTGGCCGCCGGCAGGGCCCTGGATCGGGTACTGCTCTGGCAGCACTACATCATTCCCAACTGGTACCTCAATTATCACCGTCTGGCCTACCGCAACCGGTTGGCTTTCGTCACCACGCCGCCCTACACCCTGGGCCTGAGCGCGTGGTGGCTGAAATCTTCGGAGAAAGATCAATGAAACCTGTAAGCGCCCTGCTCCTGCAGGCCAGCGCCCTGTTGTTCGCCGGGCTGGCCTGTGCCGCCCCGCAGCATGCCCTGACCCTGTACAACGAGCCGCCGAAATACCCGGCCGATTTCAAACACTTCGATTACGTCAACCCGGATGCCCCCAAGGGCGGAAAATTCCGCCAGGCCGGATTTGGCGGCTTCGACAGCCTCAACCCGTTCATCAGCAAGGGCGTGGCCGCCGACGACATCAATCTGATCTACGACACCCTGGCCAAACAGGGCCTGGATGAACCTTTCACCGAATACGGCCTGGTCGCCGGCAAGATCGAGAAAGCCCCGGACAATACCTGGGTGCGTTTCTACCTGCGCCCGCAAGCGCGATTCCACGATGGTCATCCGATACGCGCCGAAGACGTAGTGTTCAGCTTTCATACCCTGATCAAGGATGGCGCCCCGATGTACCGGGGCTACTACAGCGATGTTGACGACGTCGTCGCCGAGGATCCGCTCACGGTGCTGTTCAAGTTCAAGCACGGCAACAACCGCGAACTGCCGCTGATCCTCGGCCAGTTGCCGGTACTGCCCAAGCATTGGTGGGCCACCCGCGATTTCAACAAGGGCAACCTGGAAATCCCCCTGGGCAGCGGCCCCTATCGGGTCAGCGAAGTGAAGGCCGGGCGTTCGGTGCGCTATGAGCGGGTCAAGGACTACTGGGGCAAGGATCTTCCGGCCAACCGTGGTTTCTACAATTTCGACGTGATGACCACCGATTACTATCGCGACAACACCGTCGCGCTGGAGGCGCTCAAGGCCGGGCAGTTCGATTACTGGCTGGAGATGACCGCCAAGAACTGGGCCAACGCCTACAACATCCCGGCGGTCACCGAGGGCCGCTTGATCAAGGAGCAGATCCCCAACGGCAACCCCACCGGCATGCAAGGCTTCGTGTTCAACCTGCGTCGCCCGATGTTCCAGGATGTACGCGTGCGTCAGGCCCTGACACTGCTGCTGGATTTCGAATGGACCAACAAGCAATTGTTCAACGGCGCCTACGCGCGAACCCGCAGCTACTTCGAAAATTCGGAAATGGCCGCCACCGGCCTGCCGGACGCCGATCAACTGGCGATCCTCGAGCCGTTCCGCGGCAAGATTCCCGAACAGGTGTTCAGCGAAGCCTTCCAGAACCCGGTCACCGATGGCAGCGGCATGATCCGCGCCCAGCAGCGCAAGGCCTATCAACTGCTGCAAGAGGCCGGCTGGCGCATCGTCGACGACAAAATGGTCGACGCCAGCGGTAAACCGGTGACGATCGAGTTCCTGCTGGCCCAGACCGAATTCGAGCGGGTGCTGTTGCCGTTCAAGCGCAACCTGAGCGACCTGGGCATCGACCTGGTGATCCGCCGGGTCGACGTCTCGCAGTACATCAACCGCGTGCGCTCGCGAGACTTCGACATGATCGTCGGCAGCTTCCCGCAGTCCAACTCGCCGGGCAACGAACAGCGCGAGTTCTGGATGACCGCTGCCGCCGACAAACCGGGCAGCCGCAATTCCATGGGTCTCAAGGACCCGGTGGTGGACCAACTGGTGGAACAATTGATCAACGCCGACTCGCGCAAAAGCCTGGTGGCCCATGCCCGCGCACTGGACCGGGTGCTGCAATGGGGCTATTACGTGGTTCCCAACTGGCACATCAAAACCTGGCGCGTGGCCTACTGGAACCACATCGGCCATCCCAAGGTCTCGCCTAAATATGACATCGGCACCGCCACCTGGTGGGTCAAGCCCGATGCCAAACCGGCCATAGAGATCGAAACCAAATTGCAAGCCGACCCTGCGGGCACGGAGTAATCAGATGCTGGCGTATATTTTTCGGCGACTGCTGCTGATCATTCCGACCTTGTTCGGCATTTTGCTGATCAACTTCGTGATCATCCAGGCCGCCCCCGGCGGGCCGGTGGAGCAGATGATCGCCAAGCTCGAAGGCTTCGAAGGCGCCACCAGCCGCATCGCCGGTGGCGGTGCCGAAGTCTCGGTGGCCGGTTCGGCCTATCGCGGCGCCCAAGGCCTGGACCCGGCGCTGATCAAGGAAATCGAACACATGTACGGCTTCGACAAGTCGGCGCCGGAACGCCTGTGGATCATGGTGAAGAACTATGCGTCCCTGGATTTCGGCGACAGTTTCTTCCGCGACGCCAAGGTCATCGACCTGATCAAGGAAAAGATGCCCGTGTCGATCTCCCTCGGGCTGTGGAGCACCCTGATCATGTACCTGGTGTCGATCCCGCTGGGGATCGCCAAAGCCACGCGGCACGGCAGTCACTTCGACGTCTGGACCAGTTCGGCGATCATCGTCGGCTACGCGATCCCGGCGTTCCTGTTCGCCATCCTGCTGATCGTGGTGTTTGCCGGTGGCAGCTATCTCGACTGGTTCCCGTTACGCGGGCTGACGTCGAACAACTTCGATGAACTGAGCATGGGCGGCAAGGTGCTCGATTATTTCTGGCACCTGGCGCTGCCGGTGACCGCGCTGGTGATCGGCAACTTCGCGACCATGACCCTGCTGACCAAAAACAGCTTCCTCGACGAAATCAACAAGCAATACGTGGTCACCGCCAAGGCCAAGGGCCTGACCAACCATCGCGTGCTGTACGGCCATGTGTTCCGCAACGCCATGCTGCTGGTGATCGCCGGGTTCCCGTCGGCGTTCATCGGCATCTTCTTCACCGGATCGCTGCTGGTCGAAGTGATCTTCTCCCTCGACGGCCTCGGCCTGATGAGTTTTGAAGCGGCGATCAACCGCGATTACCCGGTGGTTTTCGGCACCCTGTTCATCTTCACCCTGCTGGGGCTGGTGGTGAAACTGATCGGCGACCTCACCTACACCTTTGTCGATCCGCGCATCGACTTCGAAAGCCGGGAGCATTGAGATGAACCTGTCCCCTCTCAATCGCCGACGCTTCGAACTGTTCAAGGCCAACAAGCGTGGCTGGTGGTCGCTGTGGCTGTTTCTGATCCTGTTCGGCGCCAGCCTCGGTGCCGAACTGATTGCCAACGACAAACCGCTGGTGGTGCATTACGACAACAACTGGTACTTCCCGGCGCTCAAGCGCTACCCGGAAACCACCTTCGGCGGCGAATTCCCGCTGGAAGCCAACTACAAGAGCCCGTACATCCGCGAACTGCTCAAGGCCAAGGACGCCTGGGTGCTGTGGGCGCCGATTCCCTACAGCTACCAGAGCATCAATTACGACCTGAAAGTCCCGGCACCGGCGCCCCCGTCGACCGATAACCTCCTGGGCACCGACGACCAGGGCCGCGATGTGTTGGCCCGGGTGATCTACGGCTTCCGCATTTCGGTGTTGTTTGCCCTGACGCTGACCTTGTTCAGTTCGCTGATCGGCGTCATCGCCGGTGCCTTGCAGGGGTTCTACGGTGGCTGGGTCGATCTGGCCGGCCAGCGGTTCCTCGAAATCTGGTCCGGGTTGCCGGTGCTCTATCTGCTGATCATCCTGGCCAGTTTCGTCCAGCCGAACTTCTGGTGGTTGCTGGGCATCATGCTGTTGTTTTCCTGGATGAGCCTGGTCGATGTGGTGCGCGCCGAATTCCTGCGTGGGCGCAACCTGGAATACGTACGCGCGGCCCGGGCGCTGGGCATGCAGAATGGGGCGATCATGTTCCGCCACATCCTGCCCAACGCCATGGTCTCGACCATGACCTTCATGCCGTTCATTCTGACCGGCGCCATCGGCACCCTCACCGCCCTGGATTTCCTCGGCTTCGGCCTGCCGGCGGGCAGTCCTTCCCTGGGGGAACTGGTGGCCCAGGGCAAATCCAACCTGCAAGCACCGTGGCTCGGCATGAGCGCGTTTGCGGTGTTGGCGTTGATGTTGAGTTTGCTGGTGTTTATCGGCGAGTCCGCTCGCGACGCCTTCGACCCGAGGAAGTGAAATGAATCAGGACAATCTGATCGAAGTGCGCGACCTCGCCGTCGAGTTTGTCGTCGGCGACCACTGCCAGCGTGTGGTCGAAGGGGTCAGTTTCGACATCAAGCGCGGTGAAACCCTGGCGCTGGTGGGCGAAAGCGGCTCCGGCAAATCGGTGACCGCCCACTCGATCCTGCGCCTTCTGCCCTACCCGCTCGCCCGGCATCCGTCGGGCACCATCGCCTATTCCGGGCAAGACCTGCTGAGCCTGAAAGAGAAAACCATCCGCCACATCCGCGGCAACCGGATCGCAATGATCTTTCAGGAGCCGATGACCTCGCTCAACCCGCTGCACTCGATCGAGAAGCAGATCAACGAGGTATTGGGCATCCACAAGGGGCTGGTCGGAAAAGTCGCGACCAGGCGCACCCTGGAGTTGCTGGAGATGGTCGGCATCCCCGAGCCGCACAAGCGCCTCAAGGCCCTGCCCCATGAGTTGTCCGGCGGTCAGCGCCAGCGAGTGATGATCGCCATGGCCCTGGCCAACGAGCCGGAACTGCTGATTGCCGACGAGCCGACCACCGCGCTGGACGTGACCGTTCAGCTGAAAATCCTCGAATTGCTCAAGGAACTGCAGGCCCGGCTGGGCATGGCGTTACTGCTGATCAGCCACGATTTGAACCTGGTGAAAAGAATTGCACATCGCGTATGTGTCATGCAGCGCGGTTGCATCGTCGAACAGGCATCGTGCGAAGAGTTGTTCCGCGCACCGCAGCATCCGTACACTCGCATCCTGCTGGCCGCAGAGCCCAGCGGCACGCCGGCAACCAATGTGGTTGGCCCGCCGTTGCTGACGGTCGAGGACCTGAAAGTCTGGTTTCCGATCAAGAAAGGCTTGCTGAAAAAGACGGTGGATTACGTCAAGGCAGTGGACGGCATCAATTTCAGCCTGCCTCAGGGTCAGACCCTGGGGATCGTGGGAGAAAGCGGTTCCGGCAAGTCGACGTTGGGTCTGGCGATCCTGCGGTTGATCGGCAGCAAAGGCACCATCCGTTTTGAAGGCAAGCAGCTAGACTGCCTGACGCAACAACAGGTTCGACCGTTGCGCCGGGAAATGCAGGTGGTGTTCCAGGACCCCTTCGGCAGCCTGAGCCCGCGGATGTGCGTAAGCCAGATCGTCGGCGAAGGCCTGCGGATCCACAAGATGGGCACCGAGGCGGAACAGGAACAAGCGATCATTGCGGCACTCAAGGAGGTAGGACTGGACCCGGAAACCCGGCACCGCTACCCCCACGAATTTTCCGGTGGGCAACGGCAGAGAATCGCCATAGCCCGGGCATTAGTGCTAAAACCGGCGTTGATTCTGCTGGACGAGCCGACTTCGGCCCTCGACCGCACCGTGCAACGCCAAGTGGTGGAGCTTTTGCGTTCACTGCAAAGCAAGTACAACCTGACGTATCTGTTTATCAGCCATGACCTGGCTGTCGTCAAAGCGCTGAGCCACCAGCTGATGGTGGTCAAGCATGGCCAAGTGGTCGAACAGGGAGACGCGCAAAGCATTTTTGCCGCCCCCCAACATCCGTATACACAGCAGTTGCTCGAAGCCGCTTTCCTGGCTCCAGCCACTGCGCAATAACCTGAAAGAGAGGAGCAACACATGGGTTTTCTCGCCGGTAAGCGCGTACTGATCGTCGGTGTCGCCAGCAAGCTGTCCATCGCATCCGGCATCGCTGCCGCCATGCATCGCGAGGGCGCTGAGCTTGCCTTCACTTATCAGAACGACAAACTGAAAGGTCGTGTCGAAGAGTTCGCACAAGGCTGGGGTTCGAGCCCTGAGCTGTGCTTCCCGTGCGACGTGGCCAGCGATGCGGAGATCGCCAAGGTCTTCGAAGAACTGAGCAAGAAGTGGGACGGCCTGGACTGCATCGTGCACTCCGTCGGCTTCGCCCCGGGCGACCAACTGGACGGCGACTTCACCGAAGCCACCACCCGTGAAGGTTTCCGCATCGCTCACGACATCAGCGCCTACAGCTTCGTGGCCCTGGCCAAGGCCGGTCGCGAAATGATGAAAGGCCGCAACGGCAGCCTGCTGACCCTGTCGTACCTGGGTGCCGAGCGCACCATGCCTAACTACAACGTGATGGGCATGGCCAAGGCTTCCCTGGAAGCCGGCGTACGTTACCTAGCCGGCTCCCTGGGCCCGGACGGCACCCGCGTCAACTGCGTATCGGCTGGCCCGATCCGTACCCTCGCCGCTTCCGGCATCAAGAACTTCCGCAAGATGCTGGCCGCCAACGAAGCGCAAACCCCGCTGCGTCGCAACGTCACCATCGAAGAAGTCGGCAACGCCGGCGCCTTCCTGTGCTCGGACCTGGCGTCCGGCATCAGCGGTGAAATCATGTACGTGGACGGTGGCTTCAACACCACGGCCATGGGCAACATCGAAGAGTGATCTTCGGTTAGCCGATAAAAAACCCGCCGCTTCAGGCGGGTTTTTTTGTGCCTGCGATGTCAGGACGGCACGCCCTTTGTAGGAGCGAGCCTGCTCGCGATGGTCGTTAACGATGATGCGTTTTGTCAGGATGAAACGGGGTGGTCTGAAGTCCATCGCGAGCAGGCTCGCTCCTACAGGGGTGTGTGCATGAGGCAGTCTGCAAACAACTGCTGAATCGGCTGAGTCCGCTGGCTATAGCGCTGCAACAGCACAATCTCGCGATAAAACGTCAACTCGCCCAGGCGGATCACCCTCACCCTCGCCCCATGCTCGAGCCACAACCCGGCTTCGGGCAGCAACGAAACCCCCAAACCGCATTCGACCATCTTGACGATGGCTTCCAGTTCATCCAGCTCCAGCGCCACTTGCACATCAATTTGCTGTTCACGCAGAAACCGGGTCACCAGGCGTCCGCCGAACGAGTTGCGGTCGTAGCGTACATGGGGATGCTCGGCGAGCAGTTGCAACGGCTCGTCGCCTTCGAGCTCCGCCGGGACGATCAATACAAACGGCTCGCGGCGAATCACTTGCGCCGACAGTTCCTTGGGCAGGTCGAACGGCGGCTTGATCAGGATCGCCAGATCGACTTCGCCGGTGTCCACCTGGCTCAACAGATTGAGCGACACCCCCGGCACCAGTTTTGGCTCCAGCAGCGGTGCCTGCTGACGCAAACGCAGCAACGCCTGGGGCAGCAATCCGGTCTGGGCCGTGGCCACCGCGCCGATTTTCAGCTCGCCACGGTATTCGCTCACATCGTCGCTGACTGCCATGCGGCTGAAGGTGTCCAGAATCTCGCGGGCCATGGGCAACGCGCGCTGCCCCGCCGCATTGAGCAACGCCTGACGTCCGGTGCGATCGAACAGGCGAATGCCGAGGGCCTGTTCCAGGTTACGCATCTGCGCACTGACCGCCGACTGTGTCAGGCCGATGTGCATGCCCGCTGCCGCAAACGTGCCGTAGCGGGTCACCGCGATAAAGGTTTTCAGTTCCCGCAGCATAGGGCCCCCGATTGATCGAAATAATTTGAGCTCGGCGCAAAAACTATCGTCTTTCAATCGAAAAGCACAGGGCTACACTCAGCCTGAATTCAGCAGATTGAGGCCCACCCGATGCAGCTCTCCCCTTTTCACCTCGCCATTCCCGTCTATGACCTGCCGGCCGCGCGACACTTCTATGGCAGCGTGTTCGGTCTTGAAGAAGGTCGCTCCAGCGAACATTGGGTCGATTTCAACTTTTTCGGCCACCAGTTGGTGATTCACCTGGCACCGAAAAACGCAACCCAGGAAGCCGCCCACACCAACGCCGTGGACGGCCATGACGTGCCGGTGCCGCATTTTGGCGTGGTGCTGGGAATGACGGAGTGGGAGGCGCTGGCCGAACGGCTGAAATCGCTGGGAACGCGCTTCGTGATCGAACCGGGGATTCGTTTCCAGGGGTTGGTGGGTGAGCAGGCGACCATGTTTCTGTTTGATCCCTGCGGCAATGCGCTGGAGTTCAAGGCGTTCAAGGATATCGGGCAGTTGTTTGCCAAATAAGCGGTGACAGCGAGGACGCCTTCGCGGGCAAGCCCGCTCCCACAGGGTCTTGGTGTACACAATTCCTGTGAACGACAGAAATCACTGTGGGAGCGGGCTTGCCCGCGAAGGGCCAGTCCAGCCAATGCACTTTTAGCGGCCCAACATCGTTTGCGCCTCAACCAAAAGCTCTTCAATCGAGCCATGCAGCACCGTGTCGTACTCGATCTGCCCGATGCTGAAGCGAATGTCATAACCGCGATGCACCGTGGCATTGCGCTCGTCGAGCATTTCTTCGAGTCGCGCCTTGATCGCCTTGATGTCCACCGCGCTGGACCCCGCCAGCAAGGCGACGAAGGTGGCACCGTCCAGTCGACCGATCACGTCGCTTTCCCTGAAGCCTATGCGTAGCACGTCGGCAAAGGTTTTCAGCGCATCGTCGCCCTCGGCGCGACCGAACAGGTAGTTGATGCGCTTGAAGTCGTCGAGGTTGAAAAACAGCAACGTCGCCGGCCGGCCCAGTTGCTGGCAGACGTTCAGCCCCAGTTGGGCCAATGCGATGAAACCGTGCCGATTGGACAGCAGCGTCAACTCATCCATGCTCGCCATCTGCACGCCGATCAGTTCCTGCTCAGCCTGGCGGGCCAGGTCGCGCAGCAATTCGCGTTCCTGCAATGGCGTGCGCATAGGGTCTGCGCAGACGCTTGATGGGTAAGTCTTGCCTGGGATCAGCATAAGTTGCTCCTGTGGCGACTCTGTACGTTAGAGTCGCCCAGAACCGGTTTGACTCCCGGTTGACGCACCGTTGGTCAGCTCCCCAGCGGACAGGGCCCTCCCGCGTCCGCCCAAACCTTGAATTGATCGACGAAAATAGCGTGGGGCACCGGCACCGGCTCACGATTGCCCCCGGGATTCCACCCCCACAGCACCAGTTTGTCCTCGCTGACATGCTTGATCAGCGCCGCGAAATCACGATCGCCGTTGCTTGAACGGTCCTTGATCATGGCGCACAACTTGTCGGGCGGCAGGCCAATCCAGGCCATTTTGTGCGCCGCAGGTGGCAGGCTCCAGTGGGGCGCCCCCGGCGGTGCCTTGGGGCCGTAACCGGGCGGTGGATTGGCCTCGGCGTGGCAGGTTGCGCAGGGCAACCCGGCGGCCCCCTTGCCATCCAGGCCACGCACCACGTTCATCGCATGGGGTTTTCCGGCGTCGAACTGCAGCGGCGAATCGCCGGGAATGTGGCAGTTCTGGCAACGCGGGCTCTGGAAAACCTTCTGCACGGTTTCGAAGGCTTTCAAGGCTTCGCGGTCATCGGCGAACAGCTCGGTTGCATAGATAAACAGGCAAATCAGCAATAGCGAACCCAGCAACCAGTGATGGCGTTTCATCTCACACCCCCGACAATTGCAGCGGCAATTCGCGCAGGCGCTGGCCGGTCAAGGCGAACACCGCGTTGGCCACGGCCGGCGCCGTGGGCGGCACGCCCGCCTCGCCGATACCGCCGGGTTTATCGCTGCTGGGCACGATATGCACCTCCACCACCGGCATCTCGTTGAGCCGCAGCACCTGATAGTCGTGGTAATTGGACTGCACCACTTGCCCGTCCTTGAAGGTCAGCTTGCTGTGCAAGGTAAAGCCCAGACCAAAGGTGATGCACGATTCCATCTGCGCCGCGATGCTCTGCGGGTTGACCGCAATCCCGCAGTCCACCGCGCACACCACCCGATGCACGCGGATCGCCAGGTTGTCCTGGGACACCTCGGCAACCTGCGCCACGTAACTGCCGAAAGACTCGTGCACCGCCACGCCCAAGGCATGCCCCTGGGGCAACGGCGCCTTCCAGTTGGCTTTCTCCACCGCCAGGTTCAACACGCCGAGGTGCCGCGGATGGTCCTTGAGCAAGGTTCGGCGATACTCCACCGGGTCCTTGCCCGCCGCCGTCGCCAGCTCGTCGATCAACGACTCCATGACAAACGCCGTGTGACTGTGCCCCACCGAACGCAACCACAGCACCTTGATGCCGGTTTGCGGTGAATGCAGCTCGACTTGATGGTTGGCCAGCCCTTCGAGGTAGGGACTGTCCGCCACGCCTTCGACCGAGGTCTTGTCGATGCCGTTCTTGACCATCGCCGCTTCGAGGGAGGTGCCCGCCATGATCGACTGCCCGACCATCACATGCTTCCACGCCAGCGGTAGCCCGTCGGCACCCAGGCCAATCCGCGCCTGATGCAGGAACGCCGAGCGGTAATAGCCGCCACGGATGTCATCTTCCCGCGCCCACACGGTTTTCACCGGCCCGCCCGCTGCCTTGGCCACCTGCACCGCTTCAGCGACAAAGTCCGACGTCGGGTTGGCGCGTCGGCCAAAACCGCCGCCCAGGAACTCGGTATGGATTTCCACTTGCTCCGGTTTGAGCCCGGTGATTTTCCCGGCGATCATCTGATCGAGGGTCTGGAACTGGGTACCGGTCCAGATTTCGCACTTGTCCTGGGTGATCTTCACCGTGCAGTTCAGCGGCTCCATGGGTGCATGGGCCAGATACGGCACGCTGTACTCGACATCGAGGGTCTTGCTCGCCTTGGCCAGCGCCGCCTGGGTATCGCCGGCCTGACTGGCCGGAAGGCCCGGCGTGGCGGCGAGTTTGCGGAAACTCTCCAGCAGTTTTTGACTGTCGAGGCCTGTATTCGGCCCCAGGTCCCACTCGACCGTCAGCGCGTCACGCCCCAGCTTGGCCGCCCAATAATGCTCGGCAATCACCGCCACGCCACTCGGCACCTGCACCACTTTGTGCACCCCCGGGATCGCCAGCGCGCCGGCGCCTTCGAAGGATTTGACGCTGCCGCCGAACACCGGCGACCGGGCGACCATCGCGGTCATCAAGCCGTCGAATTGCACGTCCATGCCGAACTTCGCGCGCCCGGTGATTTTCTCCGGGGTGTCCAGGCGTTTGGTGGGTTTGCCGATGAACTTCCAGTCCTTGGCGTCCTTGAGCTTGATCGACGCCGGATCCGGCATCGGCAGCTTGCCCGCATCGTCGGCCAGTTCGCCGTAGCTGACACGCTGGTCACCGGCAATGACCACGCCCGATTCCGTGCTGATCTGCGACGGCGCCACGTTGAAACGCTTGGCCGCAGCCTCGATCAACATCAATCGCGCTGCCGCACCGGCCTGGCGGTAGCGGTCGAACTCCATCCAGGTCGAAGTCGAGCCGCCGGTGATTTGCATCCCGCCAAACCCGGCCAGCCCATAATCCTTGGCTGAGGCCGGGGAATGTTCGACGCGGATTTTCGACCAGTCGGCATCCAGCTCTTCGGCGATCAGCATGGTCAGGCCGGTCCAGATGCCCTGGCCCATCTCCGAATGACCGAGCAACACAGTGACGCTGTTGTCATTGCCGATGCGCAGGAACGCATTCGGCGCGAACACATTGCCCTGGTTGTCCGCGCCCTGGGCAAACCGATGGGCGCCGGGGATGACAAACGCCACCACCAGTCCACCACCTACCGCTGCAGCACCCTTGAGAAAACCACGACGCGATAACGCAATCAGGCTGTCCATGGCCACCTCAACCCAGCTCGGCGGCGCGTTTCACCGCAGCGCGAATTCGTGGATAGGTGCCGCAGCGACAGATGTTGCCGGACAGCGCCTGATCGATGTCGCTATCGGTCGGTTTCGGAATCTTCGCCAGCAGCGCCGCCGCCGACATGATCTGCCCGGACTGACAGTAACCGCACTGCACCACATCGAGTTCGGCCCAGGCTTGTTGCACCGGGTGCGAGCCGTCGGTGGACAGGCCCTCAATGGTGAGGATTTTCTGCCCGTGGGCCACGGCCGTGGCGGGCGTGATGCACGAGCGCAGCGGCGCGCCGTCGATGTGCACGGTGCAGGCGCCGCACTGGGCCATGCCACAACCGAATTTGGTCCCGGTCAGGTGCGCAACGTCGCGCAGGACCCAGAGCAGCGGCATGTCCGCGGGGACATCCAGTTCCTGGTCCTTGCCATTGATGTTCAGGGTCAGCATTGCGAAGGTCCTCAGACTCAAGGTGTTCTGAAGAGCGCGCGTCTTGGGAAAGGTGATGTGTTGCAGGAGTACAGCGAATTTTCGCGCGCCTTGGGTTATCCCTTACAGCTAAGCGCAAATTGGCCGGCAGGCCGAACCCTATCGACAGTCGGTCAATTAAACCGTCTCAATCGACTGATCCCAGCGAGTTCAAGGACTGTTGCGGGAGCGAGCCGGCTCGCCCCCACAGTTCTGGCGACATCGGCGCTAGACCCGAGGCTTGAGCAACACCCCGGTATAACGCAGCAGGAACAGTCCGAATGCCGAACACCACAGCAGCGCCGCCAACCCCAGCCCCACCCCGGAAAACGGCACCAGCAGCACCCGCGACAAACCGGCCAGCAGCATCAGGGAAAAACCCGCCACTATCGCTTTGGAAGGCAACAACGGCCGCCCGGTATGGCCGAGGCTGACCCGGGCAATCATCGCCAGAATCAGCCCGCCGATTGCGCCAACCGCCAGCGCATGGGTGGCCAGGCTCTGTTGCGGCATCAGGCCGGCGTGCCACAACGCCATCGCCACGACCGCCACAAGCAGCCACCCATAGGACAGGTACAGCGACCACAGCAGAGGCACCCGCCACATTCGACGGTCATGCCAGCGCCACAGCCGCAGCAGATGCAACGCCCCGATCAGCACAAACAACAACGACAACCAGGGCCTCGGCGCGTCGTTCAAGCCGAAGGCAAAGCTCACGGCGACCAGCAACCCACTGACCAGCAGCACCCTGGTCGGCAACGGACTGGCCGCAGGCGCTGGCGGACGATTCAACCCGCGCTGAATGAAAAACGGGATCACTCGCCCACCGATCACACTCATCAACGCCGCCACCAGCCACAAGGCCGCCAACACACCGCGCCGTTGCAAGCCATCGTCATGGGTCTGGAGCCCCCACAGCGTCATCACCTGACACCCGGCCAGCAAGGTGACCATCAGCAAAATCGGGTAATTGTCGCGTTTGCCTGCCGCCAGCAGATCCCGCCCCAGCACCCACGCCAGCAGCGGTAGAAAAGGCAGTTGAAGCACCAGCAACAACGCAGGAGGAATCGGCATCAGCCACGCCAGTCGCGCCAGCAGCCAAACCAGCACCAGCCCGATCAGCGGCCAGCCATTGAGTCCCCGCCGACCTGTCCAGTTCGGCACCGCAGTCAGCAGAAAACCGGCAATGATCGCCACGGCAAACCCGAACGGCATCTCGTGCCGATGCCAGGCGAGCATGCCGCCCACCGGTTCAACGCCGGGCCATCGGCCGTACAGCCACAAAGCCCAGATGGCCACCGCCAGCGCGGCAAATGCAGCGCCTGCGAGAAAGAACGGGCGAAAACCGAGGCTGAAAACGGGTGCAGCGCCGAATGTGCGCATCAGGCCAGCACCCCGGCCATGGGTTTACTCAACCGATGCTGAGCCAGCAAGCGCATGACGTAGCCGACTTTCAACAGGGTGGGGCCGACGATGGTCATGGCATGCATCGCTACCAGCGCGACGATCGGCAAATGACCGGCATAAAGATAAGCGCCATAGATCCCGGCAAGCAGCATGGCCAAGCCGGTGCCGAGCACGCGGCTGGAAAGATGCAGAACATTCTGAGGATGGCTGAAGAAGTCGAACATTTTCCGTACTCCTGAAGGCGTTCAGTGGTACGTGTGTCGTATCAAGTCCCGTGCCAGATATTTAACCCCTATAAATCAGCCACCTGCGAGGCCTTGAGTCTTTTCGACTACCACAAGGAATAGTCTGTATGACTCGATATGGAGTCATACAGACTACACCCAGCAAAACAGCAGCGAGCACTTGTCGATCTACGGCACGCCCGGCCGACCGCAGGCTGGCTACGCTGATAGTCCAGCCTGCAAAAACCTGCCAGGGAGACCCGCCATGCTACACGTGCCAAAAATCACCCCGTGCCTGTGGTTCGACGGCCAGGCCGAAGAGGCCGCCAGGTTCTACTGTGCGATCTTCGATCACGCCAAAATCACCGCCATCACCCATTACGGCAAGGCCGGCCAGGAATTCCACGGCCGGGAAGTCGGGTCGGTGATGACCGTCAGCTTCGAACTCGACGGGCAGACGTTTACCGGTCTTAACGGTGGCCCGAACTTCACGTTCAACGAAGCGATCTCGTTCCAGGTCAATTGCCAGACCCAGGAAGAAGTCGACCACTTCTGGGGCCGCCTGTCTGCGGGCGGGCCGGTCGAGGCGCAGCAATGCGGCTGGCTCAAGGACAGGTTCGGCGTGTCCTGGCAAATCGTGCCAGTGGCGATGATGGAGATGATCAAAGACCCCGACACAGCAAAATCCCAGCGTGCCATGCTGGCGATGATGCACATGAAAAAACTCGATATTGCCGAGCTGCAACGAGCCTTTGACGGCGAGAGCTAATACACTCCGACGCTGAACTGCCAAGGACTGACCATGAAGCTCTCCACGCCCAAGGCCACCGACAAGGCCCCGCGCTTCTGGCGCGATGATGCCCTGCCCTTCATCGAAGCGCGCTCCATCGCCGACGGGCGCGAGGTCTGTTACACCCGGCATGCCCACGAACACTTCTCCATCGGCGCAATCACCGCCGGGCGCAGTACTTACGTCCACGAGCAATCGCAGTTCGAGGTCAGCACCGGCACCGTGGTATTGATGAACCCCGGCGATGTCCACGCCTGCAATCCGATCGACGACCAGCCCTGGTCGTACCTGATGCTGTACGTCGATACCGCGTGGCTCACCGACCTGCAGCACCAGCTCGGGTTCAGCGACGACCTGGCGTTCAGACGGTTTGCAGTCACCCACACGTCCGACGCCAGCCTGTTCGATGGGCTGAAGGCCTTGTATGAAGTGTTGGTCGATCCGCAGCAGGACGTGCTGCGCAAGCAGAGCACGGCCGTGGAGTTTTTCAGCGAAGTGCAACTGCGCCTCAACCCGACCGATCAACCGCTGCGCGAACCGAACTTCAAACTGGAACGCGCCGCCGACTTCATCCGCGATCACTGCACGCAGATGCTCAAGCTCGAAGACATTTGCGAAGCGGCGCAGCTGTCACCGTCCTACCTGATCCGCGCGTTCAAACAGCATTACGGCATGACGCCCCACGCCTTCCTGGTCAACCGGCGCATCCAGTTCGCCCGGGACCAACTGCGCCATGGCAAGCTGATCGCCGACGTTGCACTGGAAGCGGGATTTGCCGACCAAGCGCACTTTCAACGGGCGTTTAAACAGCATCTGGCGGCGACGCCGGGGCAGTACCGGGGCTGAAACCCTCGTGACAGCAGAGTTCCTGTGGCAGTGATTTCCTGTGGCGAGGGAGCTCGCCACAGACCTGTCACTCATTCCACAATCAGATAAACCGCACTCACCGCCAGCATCAACGCCATCACCCGGTTAAACCAGCGCATGCCCGCCGGGTTGTTGAGGTAGCCGCGCAAAAACGTCCCGGCGTAGGCCCAGCAACCGACGGACAGGTAGCAAATCACCAGGTACACCGCCGCAAACTGCCAGACCAGTCGCGCCTCGCCATCGGCGACAAACGCGCCCATGCCAGCCACGCAGGCCAGCCAGGCTTTCGGGTTGAGCCATTGCATCACGGCGCCATACAGCATCGACGGGGCACGGTTTGCGTCCTTCGCCTCAAGCTGTCCATTGTCGGCCGCGAGCTTGTACGCCATGTACAACAGGAACGCCACGCCCGCCCACTGCACCACCCGGGTCATCGCCGGCCACAGCCGCAACACCTCATGCAACCCCAGCCCCATCAACACCAGCAGCAACACGAAGCCCAGAGTCGCCCCGGCCACATGCCGTTGACTGGCACGAAAGCCGAAGCGCGCCCC
This sequence comes from Pseudomonas sp. MIL9, assembly GCF_016887925.1. NCBI lineage: Bacteria > Pseudomonadati > Pseudomonadota > Gammaproteobacteria > Pseudomonadales > Pseudomonadaceae > Pseudomonas > Pseudomonas sp. MIL9. Next base: position 194,837 of record NZ_JAFEHE010000010.1, read on the forward strand.
GGAACTCAACGCCACGATATTCACCGGCCCCGGCGAAATCGAAGCGGCCAACGCAAACGCCGCCATGGACATCATCAAACTCATCGCACACCTGTTCCTGTCAGTTGAACCAGGCCCCAAGGTAAAGAGCCTGCTGGCGTGCGTATTGAAGAAAACTGCCCTAGGCGTAAAAGTCGACCACCCGCTTCACCTTCACCAGTGCCTGGCGCAGCGAGTCCATGTCCACCGAGCCCAGCGCCAGGCGGATCGCATGGGGCACATGGGTCGAGATCGCAAAGGGGTCGGCGGGCGAGACCGAGACCTGCTCGCGCATCAGCGCCATGGCGATCTGGTCGGCGCGGGCATCGTCGGTCAGTGGCAGCCAGATGAAATACGAAGACGGATGGCTGATGATCCGGAGCCCCGCCAGCTCCTTGCGCGCCAGGGCCTGCCTGGCCTGGGCGTCCGCACGTTTCTGTGCTTCCAGCTTGAGGACGGTGCCGTCATCGAGCCAGCCGCAGGCGATGGCGGTCATCACGCCGGGTGTGTTCCAGGTGGTCGCCATGATCGTGCGCTCGAAGGCCGCGACCCAGGGTACGGGCGCAACCATGAATCCGACGCGCAAACCGGTGGCGATATTCTTCGACAGGCCTGAAACGTACACCGTCCTTTCCGGTGCCAAGGTCGCCAGGGGCGGCGGAACGTCTTCGGCAAGAAAGGCGTAGGCCGCGTCTTCGATGAGTTTCAGGTCATGCCGGCGTGCTATCGACACCAACTGCTCCCGCTGTTCGGCCGCCATCACCCAGCCCAAGGGGTTGTGCAGCGTCGGCATCGCGTACACGGCCCGTACCGAACGGGTCCGGCACAAGGTTTCGAGGGTTGCCAGATCAGGCCCATTGTCGGTGACGGGAATGGGCAGCACCTCCAGATGCAGGGTTTCGGCCAGCGTCTTGAAACCGGGGTACGTCAACGCATCCGCAGCGATCACATCGCCGGGCTTGAGCAAGGTCATGAGAGTCACCGCCAGGCCATGCTGGGCGCCACTGACGATCAAGACCTGTTCGGCGGGCACGTTGAGCCCGCGCTCAATCAGGTGCCGCGCCACCGAGGCCCGCTCATGCAGACGCCCCGCGTGGGGCTGATAACGCAGCAGCGCTTCCAGGTCCCTGGACAACGCCAACTGCCGTAGGGCGTTGCGCAACAGATCGGCCTGACCGGGCAACGACGGATAGTTGAAGTTGAGGTCGATCATCCCTGCCGCCACCACCGATTGGGCGATGCCTTGCCCGGGCGGCAGCGACGTCTCGCGGACAAAGGTGCCGCGCCCGGTTTCGCCACTGACCAGGCCCATGCTTTCAAGCTCGGCGTACACCCGGCTTGCCGTGACCAGCGCCAAGCCTTGCTCGGAGGCGAGTTGTCGGTGAGTCGGCAAGCGTGTACCGGGCGACAGGCGACCGGCGCGGATGTCGGCGGCAAAGGCGTCTACCAGGGATTTGTAGCGGGAGCGAGGCATGTCGAGATGTATCCATGACAATTTTTTGATTGTACCGATAGTCGATCATAGGATGGCTTTCATGCAACCAGACTCTGAGCGAGAGCGAAATGGAACGGACTTCGAACCTGCAACACCCGTCACTGCAAAGCAATGCCAGCGGCTGGATCAATGGCCTGATCGGCGTGGTGATCTTCAGCGGCTCGCTGCCTGCGACGCGGGTGGCGGTGCTGGAGTTCGATCCGGTATTCCTCACGGTCGCCCGCGCCACCCTCGCGGCGATCCTGGCACTGTGCCTGTTGCTGCTGTTCAAGGAAAAGCGCCCCGCGCGCCAGCAATTGCTGCCCTTGGCCATCGTGGCCTTGGGTGTGGTGGTCGGCTTTCCGCTGTTGACGGCACTGGCGCTGCAATACGTGACGTCCGCACACTCCATCGTGTTCGTCGGCCTGTTGCCGCTGGCGACTGCGGTGTTCGGGGTCTTGCGCGGTGGCGAGCGGCCCCGGCCGGTGTTCTGGGTGTTCTCGGTGCTGGGCAGCCTGCTGGTCGTCGGCTTCGCCGCGTCCCAAGGGCTGACCGCGGCACCGCAAGGCGATCTCCTGATGCTGCTGGCGATCCTGGCCTGCGGCCTGGGCTATGCCGAAGGCGCGAAGCTGTCCAGGACGCTCGGTGGCTGGCAGGTGATTTGCTGGGCGCTGGTGTTGGCGCTGCCGATCATGGCCGCCGTGACCTGGTGGCGAGTGCCCGCGACTTTCGCCAACATCAGCGCGCCCGCCTGGCTCAGCCTGGGGTACGTGTCACTGTTCAGCATGCTGATCGGCTTTGTGTTCTGGTATCGCGGCCTCGCCCAGGGCGGAATCGCCGCCGTCGGCCAACTGCAATTGCTGCAGCCGTTTTTTGGCCTGGCGCTGGCGGCGACCTTGCTGCACGAACAGGTCAGCCTCGGGATGCTTGGAGTGACCGTGGCGGTGATCCTCTGCGTGGCCGGAGCGAAAAAGTTCTCCCGCTAGCCACTGATACGGCACTTTAGGTCCATGACTGTACGGGGCGGCCCCTCAGAGCGCTGTGATAAAAATACGCTCTCGTTACTGGAGCCCATCATGGACCTCGCCACCCTCTCCCTCTTTCTCCCAGCCTGCTTCGCGCTGAACATGGCGCCCGGCCCGAACAACCTGCTGTCGGTGAGCAACTCGACCCGCTACGGCTATCGCACCGCGTGCCTGGCTGGCCTCGGGCGCCTGCTGGCGTTCGCCGGGATGATCGCCCTGGCCTCGGCCGGCCTGGCGGTGGTGCTGCAAACCTCGGAATTGTTGTTCTACGGGATCAAGATTCTCGGTGCGGCCTACCTGTTTTACCTGGCCTGGCAGTTGTGGCGCGCCGACCCCGGCGTGGAGAACGTGGTGGCCAGCGCTCCGGCGGGGATGCTGGCGCTGGCCCGGCAAGAGTTCCTGGTGGCGGCGGGCAACCCGAAAGCGATCCTGGTCTTCACCGCGTTCCTGCCGCAATTCGTCGACGCAACCCGCGCCATCACCCCGCAATTCGCGGTGCTGGGCGCGCTGTTCCTGGTACTGGAATGGATCGCCATCGCCGCCTACGCCTACATGGGCCTGCACATGCGCCGCTGGTTCGCCAAACCGTCGGGCAAGCGCCTCTTCAACCGCTGCTGCGCCGGGCTGCTGTCGGCGGCGGCTTCGGTGTTGTTGATGGCGCGTCGGGCCTGAGCCGTTTTTTCTTCATGGCCTTCTCCGCCAGCATGGATCGGAAACCGCGCCTGTGACTAAATAGGTCATCCCGCCATTGATGTGAAAGCCAGGCCCCAATGAACACAAGCATTCTTTACGCCCTTGCCGCCGCTGCGCTGTTTGGTGCAAGTACGCCATTGGCCAAGCTGCTGGGGCTGAACCTTTCGCCCATCCTGCTGGCCGGACTGCTGTACATGGGCAGCGGCCTGGGATTGACCCTTGCCCGATTGATCCGCGACCGGGGCTGGCGCCCCAGCGGACTGACCTCACCGGAATGGCCCTGGCTGATCGGCGCGATTGCATTTGGCGGGATTCTCGGCCCCGTGGCATTGATGTTCGGCCTGACCTTAACCTCTGGCGCCACAGCCTCCTTGATGCTGAACCTCGAATCAGTACTGACCGCCGTGCTGGCGTGGGTGGTGTTTAAGGAGAACGCCGACCGACGCATCGTCATCGGCATGCTGGCGATCGTCGCAGGGGGCGTGCTGCTGGCCTGGCCACAGGGAGCGGTTCACTCCCTGGGCTGGACCGGCCCGTTGTTGGTCGCCCTGGCCTGCGCCTGTTGGGCTATCGATAACAATCTGACGCGCAAAGTGTCAGCCTCGGACGCGCTCTTCATTGCGGGTGTAAAGGGTTTGTGCGCCGGGTTGGTGAACTGTTCCCTGGCGCTGTCGCTCGGTGCATCGTTGCCACCGATGACGGTGCTGGGACCGACCCTGATCGTCGGTTTCCTCGGTTACGGTATCAGCCTGGTGTTGTTTGTACTGGCCTTGCGCGGGCTGGGCTCCGCACGCACGGGCGCCTATTTTTCCACCGCGCCGTTCCTCGGCGCCGCCATTGCCATCCTGCTGCTGGGCGAATCGGTGACGGCGAGTTTTTGGGCGGCCTCATTGTTGATGGGCCTGGGGGTCTGGATTCACCTCAAGGAAAGCCATGCCCATGAACATGAACACCAGGCACTGCTTCACCGTCATCGACACGTCCACGATGAACACCACCAACACGAACATGAGTTTGAGTGGGACGGCACCGAACCCCACAGCCATGAACACCCACACACGCCCATGCGGCACAGCCATGCGCACTTTCCAGACATCCATCATCGTCACAAGCACTAGTCGTCCACCGGCAATTCCTGATGGAGCGGAGTCTGGAACGCTCCGGAATTCCCTGTCGATTTTCCGGTGGAGACTGCCGGAGTCGCGCTCTATGCTGGCCCCATGAACTTGCACAGCACACTACTTCCGCCCCACGCCGAGATGGTTCGCGCCATGCTCGAACGCGACACCGCCTACGAGGGGGTGTTTTTTACCGCGGTCAAAACCACCGGGATTTTCTGCCGTCCCAGTTGCACCGCACGCAAGCCAAAGCCGGAGAACGTCGAGTTCTTCGCCCATGCCGACGAGTGCCTGTCGGCGGGCTATCGCGCCTGCCTGCGCTGTAAGCCCCTGGACGCCGCAGCCATCGCCCCGGACTGGGTACAGACGCTGCTCAAGTCGGTGGAAACCGATCCCGAGCAGCGCTGGACCGATGCCCAGTTGCTGGCCGCCGGCATCGAGCCGCTGAAACTGCAGCGCTGGTTCAAGCAGCATTTCGGCATGACCTTTCATGCCTGGCTGCGCACGCGCCGCCTGGGCATGGCGTTGGGCGGTATTAAACAGGGCGATTCCATCGACAGTGCAGCGTTCGACTCCGGCTACGAGTCCCTGAGCGGTTTTCGCGATGCCTTCCAGAAATCCTTCCGCATCACCCCCGGTCGCGCGGCCGACAGCGAGCCGCTGCTGTTCACGCGCCTGACCACCCCGCTGGGACCGATGATCGCCATGGCCGAACGACGGGGACTGGTGTTGCTGGAGTTCCTCGACCGGCCGGCGTTGACCCGGGAGATTGAAGCCCTGCAGAACCGTTTTGGCTATGCCGTGGCGCCAGGGCACAACCACCACCTGCAGCAAATCGAGCAGGAACTGGCGCGGTATTTCGCCGGCGACCTGACCGAGTTCAACGTGGCGCTGCACCTGCCCGGCAGCGAATTTTCCCGCCAGGTCTGGGCCATCCTGGCGACCATCCCTTACGGCCAGACCACCACCTACGGGGCCATTGCCGCCAGGCTGGGCAAACCCGGCGCCAGCCGCGCGGTCGGCCTGGCCAATGGGCACAATCGCCTTTCGATCGTCCTGCCGTGCCACCGGGTGATCGGTGCCGATGGCTCGCTGACGGGCTATGGTGGCGGACAGCCGCGCAAGGCGTTTCTGCTCAGGCTGGAAAAAGCCGCCGTGCAAATCACCCAACAACTTGCCTTCTGATCGCCCACTGTTGTTCATAAGGACACTCAATGGACAGGCTCGAAACGCAGATGCACGTACAGCCCCATGACGAAATCAACGCGCCATTGAAGCCCTGCGCAAATGCCTGAGCCCATGCCCGAGCGCTATCAACCCGCCACGGCGTTTTTGTCGTCAATCGATGATGACTGGCGCCGGCACATCGCGGCGGTCGGCCCTTGCCTGCACCAACCCCATGCCGCCCGCGATCCCTATGAGTCGCTGGTGCGGGCGATTGCCTATCAGCAACTGCATGCCCGGGCCGGCGATGCGATCATCGGCCGCTTGCTGGCCCTGTTCCCGTCGGGCGCGTTCCCCAGGCCCGAGCAGATCGTGGCCAGCGACTTCGATCAACTGCGCAGTTGCGGGTTCTCCGCCAGCAAGATCGCGACCATTCAAGGCATCGCCCAGGCGACCCTCGAGGGCCTCGTGCCGGATTACGCCACGGCCCTGGCCATGGACGATGAAGCGCTGATCGAGCGCTTGATCGCCTTGCGCGGGGTGGGCCGCTGGACCGTGGAAATGCTGCTGATCTACAGCCTGGAACGGCCGGACATCCTGCCGGCCGACGATTTCGGAGTGCGCGAGGGTTATCGGCGGCTCAAGGGCCTGGAAGCACAGCCGACGCGCAAACAGATGGTTGAAATCGGCTTGGGGTGGAGTCCTTATCGGACGGTGGCTTCCTGGTATTTGTGGCGGGTGTCTGGCCGGTAGACCGCGTTATCGTTCTTCGCGAGCAGGCTCGCTCCCACAGGGTCGGCGCCGATCCTTCGGAAGCGAGCTTGCTCTCCAACGCCAGTCACAACCCCGATTTCAACCGGCTGAACGCCCGGATCAACGCCCGGTTGAAGGCCTTGCCGTTGTCATTCTTGCTGTACAACGAAGCGCGAACCTCGGCCGGCGGGTAGGTCCCCGGATCATTGCGAATCGCCGGGTCGATCAGGCTGTCCGCCGCAGTGATCGCGTTGGCGTAGTGAATGGTGTCGGTGATCGGCGCCATCACTTCAGGCGTCATCAAATAGTCCATCAAGGCCAGGCCGGCCTGCGGATGCGGCGCATCCTTGGGAATGACCATGGCATCGAACCAGATCAACGTGCCCTCCTTCGGTATCCGGTAACCGAGCTTGTAAGGTTTGCCCGCCGCTTCGGCCTGGCCGGCAGCGATGGCCACGTTACCGTTCCACGACATCGCCACACAGGTGTTGCCGTTGGCCAGGTCGCTGATGTTCAGGTCGTTGTCGAAATAGCGAATGTAGGGGCGGATCTTCGCCAGTTGCGCCTCGGCGCGTTTCAGGTCATCGAGGTTCTGGCGGTTGATGTCCAGGCCCATGTACTTCATGACCGCCGCGAACACCTCGTTGGGATCATTGAGCAGGCTGACCCCGCAATCGGCGAATTTCGCCACCACCGCCGGGTCGAACAGCATGGCCCAACTGTCCGTCGGCGCGTCGGGCAGGCGCTGTTTGACCGCCTCATCCTGAAAGCCCACGCCCGTGGTGCCCCAGGCGTAGATCCCGGCATAGCGATTGCCCGGATCGAACACTGCCATGTGCTGGCGAAACTCCTCGCCGACGCCGGCAAAGTGCGGCAGTCGCTGCTTGTCCACGGGCTGGATCGCGCCGCTCTGGATGGCCCGGGACAGATGCTGCCCGGCGGTCAGCACCAGGTCGTAGCCGCTGCGGCCGGTGAGCAGTTTGGTCTCGACGGTTTCCAGGGAGTCAAAGTGATCGGCAACCACATGGATACCGGTCTGCTTCTCGAAATTGGTCAGGGTGTCCGGGGCCAGGTACTCGCCCCAGATATAGAGATTCACCACCGGTTTGGCGGTGTCGGCGGCCTGCACACACAGGGGTGCAAGCACCAGCAGTATTGCTTGAGTCAGTTTGTGCAGGCCCATGGTCACGCTCCCTTCTTCTGGCTGGCAGCGCCGGCGTACTGAGGCATGGTGATGCACGCGACGTTGCCGCCACCCAGGAGGATTTCCCGGGAGTTTTCGATGCCGACGATTGTGTGCCGTGGGAACAGCTCCGCCAGGGTCGCCTGCGCCACCTGGTCATTGCGATCGCCAAACAGCGGCACCACGATCGACGTGTTACCCGCGTAGTAGTTGATGTACGACGCGCAAATTTTGGTGCCGGCCTGACGGGTGTGGGTGCTGTCCTGCTGATCCAGGCCTTCGGCCTCTTCAGCGGTCCACTCCAGCACATCCGGTTGCGGCAGTTTGTGCACGATCAGCTCGCGGCCACGGCTGTCGCGGGTGCTGCGCAGGATGTCGTAGGCCTCCTGGTAGATTTCCCACTGCGGGTCATCGCGGTTGTCGGTCCATTGCAGCACCACTTCTCCGGGGCGCACGAAGCATGCAAGGTCATCGACATGGCCATCGGTTTCGTCGAACTTGCAGCCGCGCGGCAGCCAGATGACCTGCTCGGCGCCGAGGTAATCGGTCAGGCGCCGGGTGACTTCGTCCTTGCCCAGGTGCTGATTGCGATTGCGGTTGAGCAGGCATTGCTCGGTGGTGAGGATGCTGCCCTGGCCGTCACTCTGGATACCGCCCAGTTCGGCGATCAATGGCGCGCGATAGCGGTCGAAGCGCTCGATTTCGAGGATTTTGCTCGCGATCTGGTCATCCTTGTCCCATGGATAGTACAAACCGCCGTCGAGGCCGCCGTAGGCGTTGAATTCGAAGTCGACGCCGCGCACTTCGCCGCTCTGGTCGTTGACCACGAAGCACGGGCCGCTGTCGCGAAACCAGGTGTCGTTGCAGGTCATTTCGACCACCCGCACTTGCGGCGGCAGCTGGCGGCGTGCGGTGGCGAATTGCGCAGCGGAGGCACACACGGTGACCGGTTCGCTCTGGGCGATCGCGGTGACGATCTGCACCCAGACTTTCTGCGCAGGCTTGGCGCCATTGCGCCAGACGTCGGTGCGCTCCGGCCAGCCGAGCCAGCAGCCGGACTTGGTTTCGAATTCGCCGGGCAAACGGAAACCGTCGAGCTTGGGAGTGGAATCGAGCAAACGTGCCATGGGCAAACCTCATCAGCGGGGATTGGAATGACCACAGGCTAAGGTCGGTGGCGGCCTCCTCGCCAACGATGATTATTTCGGAACACTTGAATTCAACTCATCAATCGACCAACTGATCGTTGAACCATTCCAGCATCTGCGCCACAGCCGGCCGATCCAGGCGCACCCGTTCGCACACCAGGGCGTATTGGCCCAACGCCGTCATGCTGGAAGTAAAAGGCCGGACCAGACGACCGCTGAGCAAGTCTTCCTGGGCGGTCAGGTTGTCGCCCATGGCCACGCCCTGGCCTTGAGCCGCGGCCTCCAGCGCCAGCCCGGCGTGGGCGAAATACAGCTGCCGTTCGGGGCGCTGATCGCCGGCATGGCTGGTGAGCCAGGCCGTCCAGGTCTTGCCGTCCTGATCGTCGTGGAGCAGGCAGTGACGTTCCAGATCCCTGGGGGCTTTCAGCGTGCCCTGGTTGAACAGACCGGGGCTGCACACCGGAAAAAACTGCAATGCCGGCAACGGCCGGACGAAATACGCGCTGCTGTCCACCGGGCCGGTGCCGTAGGTGATCGCCAGGTCGATGTCTTCCCCCGGCGCCGTGGCGTCAATCGGTTGTTCGTAGAGGTGCAAGGTGATGTGCGGATAGCGCGCATAAAAATCGGTGAGGCGGCTCATCAGCCACTTTTGCGCCAGTTCGGCGGTCACTGCCAGGCGCAACACCGCGAGGGACGAGGGATCGCGTAATTCATCGCAGGCGTCACCGATCAGTTCGAAGGCCTGCTGCAAGCTTTGCATCAGCCGCCCCGCGGCCATGGTCGGGCGAATCTGCCGACCTTCACGGACGAACAACGACACGCCCAGCTGTACTTCCAACTGACGAATCTGATGGCTGACGGCGCTGTCGGTCACGCACAACTCTGCCGCCGCCCGGCCGAAATGGGCATGGCGCGCGGCGCATTCGAAGGTTCGCAGTGCTGCCAGGGAGGGTAGTCGTCGCATCGGGCCTGGTCCGGAATGGGTGGTGCCCATGCTGACTGGGCTGTCGGTAGCCGTCCAGTGGCACCGCGTTATCGTTCATCGCTGGCAAGCCAGCTCCCACAGGAGCCACGCGCCCACAATCCTGTAGGCGCTGGCTTGCCAGCGAAGGCGTCGGCACGCGCGCCACACATCTTCTAGGCTGAACGGACGATTCAAATCCTGGAGAGCACCATGCAACTCGAAGGTTCCTGCCATTGCGGCGCGGTGTCATTCAGCCTGACCAGCGCCCACCCCTACCCTTATCAACGCTGCTATTGCTCGATCTGCCGCAAGACCCAGGGCGGTGGCGGCTATGCGATCAATCTGGGCGGCGATGCCGCCAGCCTGAAAGTACGCGGGCGCAAACACATCGCGATCTACCATGCGCGGCTCAAGAACGAAGGTGACAAACGCGCCCACAGCAGCACCGCCGAGCGGCATTTCTGTTCGCTGTGCGGTTCGGGCTTGTGGTTGTTCAGTCCTGAATGGCCCGAGCTGATTCACCCGTTCGCCTCGGCCATCGACACCCCGCTACCGGTCCCGCCGGAGCACACGCACCTGATGCTCGGCTCGAAAGCATCGTGGGTGGAGGTCGAGGCGCATGGGAAGGACCGGCAGTTCGATGTCTATCCCGAAGAGTCCATTGCCGAGTGGCATGAGCGCCTGGGCCTGAGCCGCTAGGCTGACCATCATGCGCCTCCGCAATCCCCCTGTGCGGCCGGCACACCACTGTGGAAGCGGAACTCCACATCCGGCGACTCGATCAGTTCCTGCTCGGCGGCGCGGACCTTGTCGATGACCTGGGCGATATCCTTGGCGTCTCCGTACTGATAAGCCAGCTTCAGGTAGCCCTGGAAATGCCGGGCCTCGCTTTTTAGCAGGCCAAAGTAGAACTTGCCCAGCTCTTCGTCCAGATGTGGCACCAAGGCTTCAAAACGCTCGCAGCTGCGGGCCTCGATGAACGCACCGACCACCAGCGTATCCACCAGTTTTACCGGTTCGTGACTGCGCACCACTTTGCGTAACCCCGAGGCGTAACGCCCGGCGGACAGCTGACGCAGTCCGATCTTGCGTTTTTTCATCAGACGCATGACCTGTTCGTGGTGCACCAGCTCTTCCCGGGCCAGGCGCGACATCATGTTGATCAGATCGACATGGGAGTGATACTTGGCAATCAGGCTGAGTGCCGTGCTGGCAGCCTTGAATTCGCAGTTCTTATGGTCGATCAACAGGGTTTCCTGATCGGCCAGTGCGGCTTGAACCCAACCATCGGGGGTGCGGCAGCCAAGGAATTCGTGTATTTCGGGAAGGATCATGGGGCCCACGGACAAAAGGTTCAAAACGAAGGGCGTCGATTATACCGGCCTGCCCGAAGACCACCAGACGCTACCGTTGATATGCATCAAGTCCCGTGCAGGCGACCAGCATCTATAGTAGTTTCACGCAATCCTTACTTTCCGGAGATCCCGATCATGCAAGCCATTCGCAGCATTCTGGTGGTTCTTGAACCCGAGCACTCGGAAAGCCTCGCGCTCAAGCGCGCCAAATTGATTGCCGGTGTGACCCAGGCTCATTTGCACCTGCTGGTCTGCGACCGCAAGCACGACCACAGCGCCATGCTCGGCGTGCTCAAGGCGGCGCTGGTGGCGGATGGCTATAGCGTCACCACCGAACAGGCCTGGGAAAGCAGCCTGCATGAAACCATCATCACGGTGCAGCAAGCCGAAGGCTGCGGTCTGGTCATCAAGCAGCATTACCCCGACAGCCCGCTGAAAAAGGCCCTGCTGACCCCGGAAGACTGGAAAGTGTTGCGCACCTGCCCGACTCCGGTCCTGCTGGTGAAAACCGCCGGTTCCTGGAAGGACAAAGTGATTCTGGCGGCCGTCGATGTCGGCAACATCGACAGTGAGCACCGCCATCTGCACAACACCATCATCGATTACGGCTATGACATTGCCAGCATGGCCAAAGCGCACTTGCATGTCATCAGCGCCCATCCGTCGCCCATGCTGTCGTCGGCCGACCCGACCTTCCAGCTCAGCGAAACCATCGAAGCGCGCTATCGCGAACAGTGCAAGGCGTTCCAGGCGGAATTCGACGTCGACGATGAACACCTGCACATCGCCGAAGGCCCGGCGGACGTGCTGATTCCGTTCATGGTGCGCAAGCTGCAGGCGGCCGTGACGGTGATCGGCACCGTGGCGCGCAGGGGGATTTCAGGGACGCTGATCGGCAATACGGCAGAGGTGGTGCTCGATGTGGTGGAGAGCGATGTGCTGGTGCTCAAGCCGCAGGAAATCGAGGATCATCTGGATGAAATCGCGAGCAAGCATTAAGCCCTGCCGTGCCTGATAGATTGCCATCGCGGGCAAGCCCGCTCCCACAAGGTCGATGAAAAACCTGTGGGAGCGGGCTTGCCCGCGATGCTCTTAGCCGCCAAACGCATCATTCAGAAACCCCGGCGCGATGTAGCGCTGGTAATGCGCTTCTGACAGCAAAAAGAATTCCCGATCAATGGCGTCCCGCAGCTCCGGCAGGTTCCAATCGCGAAACTCCGGCAGCAGCACCATGCCGTAGGCTTCCAGGTTGTTGATGACCCGCGCGCCCCGCGCGATCAACTGATAAGCCCAGCAGTATTCCGACTGATGGGGCACGAAGCGGATCTTGCGCTGCTCCAGCTGCATGCGGAGCAGTGCCGGATCAAAAATCTCCACCTTGGCCGCCATCACCTGGGACAACAACTGCTCAAGACGCAGCCACACCGCGCGCTTTTCTTCTTCGTTGTAGCCGTTCCAGTGAATCACTTCATGATGGAAACGCTTGCAGCCACGACACACCAGATCACCGTAAACGGTGGAGCAGAGGCCGACGCAAGGGGTCTTGATGGTCTGATTGGGCATAGGGGAGAACGCGAAAAAGCAAAACAGGCCGGCATGTTAGCCCTTTGTCCGCCATTGATCACCCCTCAACGCTCAGCGCATCCGGCGCGTCAACATTCCGGGGTCGGCTCACCACCAAAGTCCAATAGAGCCCGACTTACCTTTAAAAATTTTTTACCGTAGAATCAGCCAGCCTTTTTAGGCGCCAATGTCCGTTGGAAGCTGTTTTCAAAGCGTCACGAGCACAGTCGCTCCTTCAGAACGGTGTTGGCGAAGGTTTTTTCCAGCGGGGAAAAACCCGACGCCAACCCTCATCAGTTCCCGTTCTGCAGGCGTAAAACTTTGAAAGCAGCTTCTGTAAGAAATTGCCGGTAATTCTGGCTAAGCGGCTCACAACGCCATGAAGCGCATGAGTACGGCAATTTCTGGATGAGCGTCCCGGACACCCATTTGGGACCACTGATGAGGGTAATACTGTGCTTGAAGCCTACCGCAAACATATCGAAGAGCGTGCAGCACTGGGAATCGTTCCCCAGCCGCTAAACGCCGAACAAACTGCAGGCCTGGTCGAGCTGCTGAAAAATCCCCCGGCTGGCGAAGAAGCTTTCCTCGTTGACCTGATCACCAATCGCGTTCCACCGGGAGTGGACGAAGCAGCCTATGTCAAGGCCGGCTTCCTGTCCGCCATCGCCAAAGGCGAAGCCAAATCCCCTCTGATCGACAAAAAACGCGCTGTTGAACTGCTCGGCACCATGCAGGGCGGCTACAACATCGTGACCCTGGTGAACCTGCTGGACGACGCCGAACTGGCACCAGTAGCGGCCGAAGAACTCAAGCACACCCTGCTGATGTTCGACGCCTTCCACGACGTCGCTGAAAAAGCCAAGAAAGGTAATGTTCACGCCAAGGGCGTACTGCAATCCTGGGCTGACGGCGAGTGGTTCGTGAAGCGCCCGGTGCTGGCCGACAAGATCAGCCTGCGCGTGTTCAAGGTTACCGGCGAGACCAACACCGACGACCTGTCCCCTGCTCCGGACGCCTGGTCTCGCCCAGACATCCCGCTGCACGCCCTGGCCATGCTGAAAATGGCTCGCGACGGCATCGTGCCTGACGCACAAGGCGTCACCGGTCCGATGAAGCAGATCGAAGAAATGCGCAACGCCGGCTTCCCGATCGCCTACGTCGGCGACGTGGTCGGTACCGGTTCTTCGCGTAAATCCGCTACCAACTCGGTACTGTGGTTCTTCGGCGACGACGTTCCTTACGTGCCGAACAAGCGTGCAGGCGGTTTCTGCTTCGGCAGCAAGATCGCTCCGATCTTCTACAACACCATGGAAGATGCCGGCGCACTGCCAATCGAGTTCGACGTTTCCAACATGAACATGGGCGACGTGATCGACCTGTACCCGCATGCTGGCAAAGTCTGCAAGCACGGTACCGACGAAGTCCTGACCACCTTCGAAATGAAGACTCCGGTCCTGTTGGACGAAGTTCGCGCCGGCGGCCGTATTCCGCTGATCATCGGCCGTGGCCTGACCGAGAAGGCTCGCGCCGAGCTGGGTCTGCCACCTTCGACGCTGTTCAAGAAGCCTGAAGCACCGGCTGAAAGCACCAAGGGTTTCACCCTGGCGCAGAAAATGGTCGGCAAGGCTTGCGGCGTGACTGGCATTCGTCCAGGCACCTACTGCGAACCGAAAATGACCACCGTGGGTTCCCAGGACACCACCGGTCCAATGACCCGTGACGAACTGAAAGACCTGGCGTGCCTGGGCTTCTCGACCGATCTGGTGATGCAGTCCTTCTGCCACACCGCGGCTTACCCCAAGCCGATCGACGTGACCACCCACCACACCCTGCCTGACTTCATCATGACCCGTGGCGGCGTTTCCCTGCGTCCGGGCGACGGCATCATCCACTCGTGGCTGAACCGCATGCTGCTGCCAGACACCGTCGGTACCGGTGGTGACTCGCACACCCGTTTCCCGATCGGTATCTCGTTCCCGGCCGGTTCCGGTCTGGTTGCGTTCGCCGCAGCCACCGGCGTCATGCCGCTGGACATGCCTGAGTCGATCCTGGTTCGCTTCAAGGGCGAACTGCAACCAGGCGTCACCCTGCGTGACCTGGTTCACGCCATTCCTTACTACGCGATCCAGGCTGGCCTGCTGACCGTAGAGAAGAAAGGCAAGAAAAACGCCTTCTCCGGTCGCATCCTGGAGATCGAAGGTCTGGAAAAACTGACCGTCGAGCAAGCGTTCGAACTGTCCGACGCCTCGGCCGAACGTTCGGCTGCCGGTTGCACCATCAAGCTGTCCAAAGAGTCGATCGCCGAGTACCTGCAGTCGAACATCACCCTGCTGCGCTGGATGATCGGCGAAGGCTACGGCGATGCCCGTACCCTGGAGCGTCGTGCTCAAGCGATGGAAGCCTGGCTGGCCAACCCTGAGCTGCTGGAAGCGGACAAAGACGCTGAATACGCCGAAGTCATCGAGATCGACCTGGCCGACGTCAAGGAGCCTGTGCTCTGCGCGCCGAACGACCCGGACGACGCTCGCCTGCTCTCCAGCGTTGCTGGTCAGAAGATCGACGAAGTGTTCATCGGTTCGTGCATGACCAACATCGGTCACTTCCGCGCTGCCGGCAAGTTGCTGGAACAGGTCAAGGGTCAGCTGCCTACCCGTCTGTGGCTGTCGCCGCCGACCAAGATGGACGCTCACCAACTGACCGAAGAAGGCTACTACGGCATCTACGGCAAGGCTGGCGCGCGCATGGAAATGCCGGGCTGCTCGCTGTGCATGGGTAACCAGGCACGTGTAGAGCCGAACTCGACTGTCGTGTCGACTTCGACCCGTAACTTCCCGAACCGTCTGGGTGACGGCGCGAACGTCTACCTGGCTTCGGCCGAGCTGGCGTCGGTGGCTTCCATCCTGGGTCGCCTGCCGACCGTCGAGGAGTACATGGAATACGCTGGCAAGATCGACAGCATGGCGGCTGATGTCTACCGCTACCTGTCCTTCGACCAGATCGCCGAGTTCCGCGAAGCGGCTGCGAACGCCAACATCCCGGTCGTTCAAGCCTAACGCTGCAAGGCAATGAAAAACGCCGCCCATCGTGAGATGAGCGGCGTTTTTTTATGCCCAGGCTTTAGTGGCATGCCCCTTGTGGGAGCGAGCTTGCTCCCACAGGTCATGCCTTAATCCTTGTAGGCTCGTTGCACCGCGCCATCCACGCTCAGCCCGCTGAGCATCACCCCGTTGGCCCGAACTTCGGGCAACGCCGACAATACCGTTTCCGCACTGTCCTTGAGACGCGCCAGAATCAGTCGTTTGCCTTCGTTATGCACCCGGACGAAAAACTCCTGCATCGCCTCGATGCTGGTGCCATCCAGATCGGGGGACTCTTCCAGACTGAGGATCACGGTGTGGATCGGCGCCGATGGATGCCGGATCAAGTGCAACGCAGCACCTAGAATCCGCTCGACATTGGCAAAAAACAACGCTTCATCCGGTCGCACGACCAGGACGCCCGGCACTGTTTTCGCCGCTGGATGACGTTGCACGTCGACAAAGTCGTGCCCGCCGTCGATCCGGCCGAGAATCTGGATATTGGCCGCCGACATTTGCTTGAGCATCAGCAGCACGCTGATCGCCACGGACACCAGCAAGCCGTCCAGCACCCCCAGCACCAACACCGCGCCCACGGCGCACATCACCAGCACACGGTCACGTCGCCAGATGAAATATCGCCCCAACGGCTGCAGGCTCAACCCGCGCGCCAACGCATGGATGACGATGGCAGCGAGGATCGGCTCCGGGGTCAAGGCGATATACGGCAATACCGTCATGACGATGAGCAACACCACCAGCGCCGCCACGCCACCGGCCAGCCGTGACGTGGCACCCGCCGCCTCGTTGGCCGATGTCGCTGAATACCCTGCCCCCGCCGGCAGGCCATGGAACAGGCCGGACAGCAGGTTGGTGGCGCCGAGCGCCAGCAGGTCGCGGTTCGATTTGACCCGGTCACCGTGCTTGAGCGCGTAGGCACTGATCGAGCCGTAGGATTCCGCGTACAGGATCATCACCATGGCAAACGCCACTTCGCCCAAACGCAGCCAATCGGCAAATGGCAATACCGGCAGGTTCGGCACTTCCAGGCTCAGGTCGATGAGCCCGATCATCTTCACCCCATACGCCGGCAGGTTCAGCCACTGGCCGGCCGCAATGCCGATCACCACCACCAGCAAGCCACCGGGCACCCGTGGAAACCGCGAAAACAGCAGCAATAACGCCAGCGCCACCGCCGCTACACCGGCTGCCGGCCAGTTCCATTGCGGCAATTGTGCGAGTAATTGCGGGGCGAAACGCACCAGGTTGGCGTCGATCAAATGCACACCGACCACACTGGCGACCTGCTTGAGAATGATGGTCAGCGCCAGGCCAAAGGCAAACCCGCGCAACACCGGTTTGGCAATAAAGGACGTGACGCTGCCAAAGCGAAAGATCCCGGCCAGCAAAAACAGCCCTCCGGTGACCAGCACCAGCCCGGCCGCCAGGGTCGAACGCAACTGCAGATCGCCGTTGGCCAGGGTCGCCGTCGCCGCCGCCAGCACCGCCGCCGCCGACGAAGTGGCCGAGACAATGGCAAACCGGCTGGTGCCGAACAGCCCATAACAGAGCAACCCGGCAAACAGCGCGATCACCCCGGCCTGCGGCGCCAACGCAGCAATGCTCGAATAGGCGACCGCCTCGGGCAGCAACAGACCGGCAATCGACAGCCCGGCCAGAACATCCTGCCAGCGATGGGTGGATTCAACAGGGTTGGGGGCACTCGACAAGCCACTGTCTCCAGACAAGAAAACCGCTGCGCGTGTGATACGCGCAGCCGCCACTGTAGCGCAAAAGCAAACGATCGCCGCCTGTGGCGAAAGGATTTGTTCCCGCAGGCCCCGTCGCAGACTCCCGATGGACTGCCCCTGCGGCGCCACTCAATCTCGGAATCGTCCTACACATAAAAGCGATTCGCCTGACTGCGCCAAGCCGTGGACCCGCGCAAAGTCCCGTGCCTAAAAAAACACAGGGAAATGTGAATGCTCATTGCCGGCAAACCCGTCGTTTACAAGCTCGATATCCAGGGCTTCCCCTATGACTTTCAAGTATTTGAGTTCAAGTTCACCGAGGCGCTCAACGAGACGTATGAGGTCAAACTGGAACTGGTCAGCGAACGCCGAGACCTCGATCTCGAATCGCTTTTGCACTTGCCGGCCCATCTCTCTTTCGGTCCCGACGGCAGCGGTGTTCATGGGCAGGTTTATCGCGTCGCCCAAGGCGATTCCGGCGCCCGGCTGACCCGCTATCAGATGACGCTGGTGCCGCATCTCGCCTATCTGGCGCATCGTCACAACCAGCGAATTTTTCAGCAGCAGAACGTGCCGCAAATCATCCAAAGCGTGCTGAGCGATCACGGAATGCAGCCCGACGTCTGGCGCTTCCAGGTGAGTGCCGACTACCCACCCCGCCTGTACTGCGTGCAATACAACGAGTCAGACCTGGATTTCATCCATCGGTTATGCGAGGAAGAAGGTCTGCACTTTCATTTCCAGCACAACCCCGATGGACACGTCCTGGTCTTCGGTGACGACCAGACCGTCTTCCCCCTGCCTGACGCACCGACAGCCTACGCACAAGATAGCGGCATGGTCGCCGACGCATCGGTGATCGACCGCTTCAATGTACGCCTGGAAACCCGCACCACCCAGGTCAGCCGCCGCGATTACCACTTCGAAAAACCCAATGTGCAACTGGAGGCCGAGGCCGCCGAGGCGCGTGTTCCCGTGCTGGAGGATTATGGCTTTCCCGGGCAATTCACCCTTCGCGATCGCGGTGAGCACCTGAGCCAGCGCACCCTGGAGCGGCATCGCGCCGATTACCGTCAGGGCAACGGCCGCAGCGACCAGAGCCTGATGCGCAGTGGCAGCTTCGTCGAGATGAGCA
Source organism: Pseudomonas sp. MIL9 (assembly GCF_016887925.1). NCBI lineage: Bacteria > Pseudomonadati > Pseudomonadota > Gammaproteobacteria > Pseudomonadales > Pseudomonadaceae > Pseudomonas > Pseudomonas sp. MIL9. The sequence continues at coordinate 213,261 of NZ_JAFEHE010000010.1, forward strand.
AGCACCCGCGACCCGACTGCAACGGTTTATGGCTACTGACCCGCGTCGTGCACGTTGGTCGACAGCCACAAGTGCTGGAGGAGGCAGCGGCGGCCTCCGACAACGGTGATGGCTTCATTCAGGGCTACCGCAACCACTTTGTCGCGACCCCCTGGGATGTGATATTCCGCCCCGCACTGAAACACGCCAAACCGCGGATCCCCGGCAACCAGCACGCAGTGGTGACCGGCCCGCACGGCGAAGAAATTTACTGCGATGTCTACGGCCGGGTGAAGGTTCAGATGATGTGGGACCGGGACGGTCAGCTCAATGAGCGGACCAGTTGCTGGCTGCGGGTGGCCACGGGCTGGGCCCATGATCGCTACGGCAGCGTGCAGATTCCACGGGTCGGCATGGAAGTGCTGGTGGGATTCGCCGAAGGTGATCCCGACAAACCGTTTGTCCTCGGCTGCCTGCCCAATGCCGTCACCCCGGTGCCGCTGGACCTTCCGGCGGAACAGACGCGCAGCATCCTGCGCAGCCAAAGCAGCCCCGGCGGTGGCGGTTACAACGAGCTGCGGATCGAGGACAGGAAAGGCGCCGAAGAAATCGCCATTCGCGCCCAGCGCGACTATGTCCAGCATGTGCTCAACGACCAACGCATCCAGGTCGACAACCAGCTGACGGTGGTGGTCGGCGGCATTGCCAGCCATGACCTGCGCAACGATGAACATCACCTGACCCACGGCAATCGCCTGACCGAACTCAAACAGGATGATCATCTGTGGGTGCAAGGCGACCGTCACATTCGTGTCGCCAGTCAGCGACTGAGCGCCAGCCAGCATGTGCACCTCGGTGCCGGTCAGCAAGTGGTCATCGATGGTGGCGCCCATGTGACGATCAAGGCCGGCGGGCATTGGTTGACGCTGGGGCCTGAAGGCATTTTCAGCAGCGTGGCCATTGTCGAAGGTGGCGCTCCGGCGGTGGGCCTGTTGGCGGAACCCTTGGTACCGGGCGCGTTGCCATTGCTGAAGGTGGCGTTCGATGCGGTTCAGCAGCGCCACGCGTTGGTGTCGACCCGCGCCTCGCGCTGCCTGATCTGCGAGGCCGCCCAGGCATGAGCCTTTCAACTTCCTTGCCTGAAAATCTGCCATGGGGTGAGCAGCAGGTCTTTGTGCTGCTCGATGGCGCGACGCTGAGCGACTTGCCATCGCGGATAAAACGGCTCAACCGCGCTGCACTCACCCTGCCCCTGTACGACCAGCCACCTTTTAGCGCCTTGCGCGATGTCTCGCCATTGCTGGTGGCCGTTGAGCAGCCGGACGACGCCGTGATGCAGTTTTTCATGCAACACGCCCCCATGGAGTGCGGTGTGCTGCTGTTCAGCCCGGCTCAACCCCATGTCGTCGCCGAACATTTAAGAAAGCTGCTGACCGTGGAGCTGTCCGAAGGCCTGTCGGTACTGTTGCGACTGGCCGATGCCGCCGTGATGCGGGCCTTGTTGGCCAGCGCCGATCAAAGTCTGTTCGGCCCGATGTCCTGGGTGGTGACGGCCGACTGCGTCAACACGGTCTGGCACAGTCATCGCCCTCGACAACCCGAATGCCCCGCACTGCCCGCCCCTTATCGACTCAGCCCGGAACAGATTGCGGCGCTGGATCAGGTTGATCACCGGCGCACGCTGCTTGAACTCGACGCACATCTGCTCAGCCATTTTCCCCAACGCCACCCCGGAGACAGTCTGGCCCAGCGCTGGGCCAGGCTTGAACAGCTGGAGGCCCAGGCCTCTGCCCTTGGGCTGCAGGGTCAATCCGAATTGTTTTATTACGCCAATGTCGTGGCCTGGCTGGAGGACGACGACCTCGACCGGCACCCGCACATCCGCCACTTGCTCCACACGCCTTCCCTGCAATCACCCGGCGAGCGCGTCGCGCTGGCTGCGGCACTGGCCCATCAGTGGGCGTCTGAACGAGGCCTATCATGAACCAGCACCCCGCCAACCTCGCGGCCGCCGCCGCTTCTAAATCGCCCATCGGCGCACCCGCTGCCTGCCCGTTACGGCAAACCCATGTGCAACTGCTGCCGTTGCGTTACGGCCTGGTGGAAAAAACCCTCGACCCCGGCGCCGAACTGGAGATGCCCTACGCCCTCACCGCCCGCCCCCTGGGCGTCCGCCTGCTGCGCGATGGCTGGCTGTACCTCATCGACAGCCTCAGCGGTGAGCTGTACGAGTACCGGGTGCTCGACGGTGTCGTCAGCGCGCTGCTGCACAGAGGCAAAACGGTTCACGAGGATCAGCGAGCGGCCATTGAAGAACGCCCGGCGCTGATCTTTTCCCGCAAGAGCACCCTGTACGTGACCTTCGCCGAGGTGCAGTGGAGTGCCGCCAAATGCCGTCAGGTGCTGGACAGCGCCGAGGAGCGCAAGCATTTCATGCAGGCGGTCGACCTCGGGCCGGTGCATTGCCAGCTGGGCGGCGAACACTTGCTCACCGTTGCCCAGGCCCGGCAGTGGCTGGCGGAAGTGGCGACCGGCGCCGAACCGGCCACCGACCCGCAAACGGGCGAGGTCGAGCTGCCCGCCGTGCAGGTCAGCGACGCCCCCGAGCACGAACGCGAGCCTTATCTGTGGGAACAGCCCCAGCGTTTCCGCGCGGCACACATCGGCGAATTCCTGGGACGGGTGCGCGCGCCTTATCAGGACGACACACTGTTTCTGCTGGTCAACGATGACCTCGGCGTGATGCGCGATCTGGCCGACTATCAGGACACCGTGGTCGGCTGGGTCGATGACTGGAGCAACGCTGACAACAACCAGCGCGATTACCTGCTGGCCTGTTACATCGAGTCCCTGAGTCAGCTCAGCGACAAGGACATCGACAGTCTGGCCAAGGCCAGCGGCCAGCCACAGGCCAAAGCCCTGTTTGCCGAACTGGAGCAGTTGCCCGAACCGGATCGCGAGAACACCCGCAAGGCCTTGCTCGACTACCTGAACAAGGGCGGCAAGATCGAGCCGAGCGACACCGCCGCTTCCCCTGAGCTGGAGCAATTACGGGACAAGACCCTCGACAACGCGCTGGAGCTGAACCGCTTTGACGGTGTCGCGCCGGACTTCACCGCCCACGGTCGGGCCATGGCCGACGCGGATCGACGCTACTACACCCGCCAGTACTTCGAAGCGGTCGCTCCCGAAGACTTCGTCGAGCGGCACCTTTCGACGCTGGTCGATCTGGGCAAGGATCAGGACCTGCGCATGCGCAACGTGCTCGACGGCCCGGTGCTCAGCGGCAAGCGCGGGGTCAACGACCTGATCGACCGCCCGGCGATGGACGAGGCATTGAACCGTCATCGCGACGACCTCGGCCGCTGGAACCGCCTGCTCGACCGCATCACCGCCGACCGCACGCAACTGCTGTGCGCCGGCCATTACCATCGCTCGGCCTGGTACTACGACGCACAAGTGCCGGCGCAACTCGGCCAGGCGTTCACCGCCGAATACGCCTGCCTCAAGGACCTCTGCCGCAGCGACGCGGCCGCCGAGCAATGGCTCGGCTATCTGGAAGAACACCCGGAGCTGACCCGACCGCTGTTCTACACCTTGCCGCTGCGTTTGCAATCCGAGCAGGTCGGGCAGTATTCAACGCTGTTCAACGCCGGCATGGCGATGTTCAACAACCTGGCGGAGTGGCTGGCCAAACTGCGGAAAATCGAGCAACCGCAGCTGCCGGCCCTCGACGACCTGCCCGACCCTACCCGCGCCGTCGCCGAGGCCGTGCAGCACACCTACAGCCCGGCGCTGAACCTGGGCCTGGCCCGCGTACTGGAAGGCTTCGACCTCGCGGCGGAGAAAATCCCCGACCTGGACGAACTGTTCCAGCGCCTGCCCAAGGGCCTGAAGCTGCGGCTCTTCGATGCCGCCAGAACCAGCGGCGTGACCTTCACCGTCGCCAGCCCCGCCGAACAGGCCGCCTTGCAACGGGAAATCAAGGACCTGCTCAGTGAACGCGACTACCTGAAAACCCTGAACCGCGAACGCAACCAACTGACCCACAACAAAAACCGCCAGGGCCACAAAGCCCCACGGGCCGTGGAGTTGCAGCACGAAATCGTGCGGGTGCGGGCGCAGCTGGCGCTGATCGAAGGACGTCTGGCCAAGGCATTGAGCCCAATTGCGGAACTGCCGGACGAGTCGGCACGGCTGTACGGCGCAACCCCGGCGCGGGCCGGCGTGACGGTGATGTTCCCGCCGGCGCAGCAGCAGGAGTTGCGGAGTTTGTTGGGGAATATTCGGTCAGGGCTGGGCGGAGTGTCGACGGGTAGCCTGGTGAAGACTGAAGGGATGGGGTTGGTGGTGGTGTTGGTGCAGGTGGTGAATTTGGTGGGGGCCGTGCGAGAAGCTTTTAGCCAAACACGGGATAAACGTAAGTTAACGTCGTTGATTAATCCGGTGCTTGCCACAAGTGCAGCGGGATTCACTGCTGCCCAAAGTCTCTCCGACACAGCGTTGAGGACTCGCAGTGCAACTCTCGCTACGGGTCTTCAGCACTATGCCTTGCAGAACGTATACGTGCAGATGGGCAAATTGCATATTGGGCTTGGCATCTTAAGCTATGGTTTCGGATTTTTGTCGTCAGCGATCAGTCTTAAAAAACACATCAAAAATTGGCAGCAGGCGATTCGTAGCGGAAATCATCCGGCACAGGCTGCTGCTGCACTGGCAACATTGGGCGCCGGCGGAATGACTACCTTCGATGCATATGGTCTTGGATCGACCTTACACGCTGGTTATATCGTCTTCGCTGCTGAAAACAGTGCAGCACGCGTTACGGCTTGGACAGCCGCCGCCACTCGTCTTTCCACCGTGTTCTTCCGCGTCAGTCTGGCAGGCGCACTGTTCACTGTGCTGGAACTGAGCGGCACCTGGCTGTTCAGCCGTTACAACCTCAGCGCCCATGACAAGTGGCTGAAAACCACACCCTGGAGCCGGGATGCCGAGATGCGCGGCGATCACTCGCTGGATGAGTTTCAACGTTATCTAGCCTATGTGATACACGCGCCTTATGCGCAACTGGGCCCAACGCCGTACGACTCCTTCCTGAAAAACCTGCTGTTCAAATCCAGACCCAGCGATATCCATCTGGTGCTGCCAAGAGTGACGCTGGAAAACCTTCTGCCTCCCTTTGGCGGCAAGCCAACCCATCGACTGGGTATCGGCGCCCACCGTATTTCCCTGCCCTTGCATAGCCAGGGAGCACCACGGGAACGCAAGGACGTGATCAGCGACGAGGTCGTGAGCAGCCTGCGCATCGTCAGATCAACCCCCGAAGGCTTGGTGCTCTGTCTTCGATATCCGGTCAATCCCGGCGCCGAGTACACACCAGCGAAAGAAACACTGGAGCTGGCGGTCTGTATTCAGACGTTGAATGCCAAAGGCGAGTGGATTTCGCGAACTCCCGTCATACACATAGATCCCCGTGGTGAAGGGCATTTCTCGGTGGTTGCTTCCCAGCTAGTCAAAGAGAAGCCTCCGGTTTTGCACGTCGAAACCGAGTTTTTGGAGAAGGCCGACCATGCCGAATAATCACGAGAATCCAATCGACGCGGCGCGGCTTCAACAGCCCAAAAAAGCCGGAGACATTGAGCCGTTTCCAAGCGGGAAAATTACGTATCTCGCGCCGCTTCCACTACCAACACCAATGTCTCCCTATGGCCCGCATATTGGCGAGTTGAATGACGTTTACATGGATTTTGGGGTGGGATCGCCGCAGGCCTTTATGTGGCAAATGACTTTGGGTGGGCCCTTCAGTATCGCTTTTATGATCGCGTTCGTATTTCCACCTTTTATAGGTTGCATGGGGCTAATGTTCGGTTACGACTTTGCATACTCATGGGAGTTCGTCGTTGATTTTTTCTATGTCATCTATCAATACGCCATTTTCGGAGCTCTAGTTAGCTTATCCATCGGCCTGGGAGTCTGGCACCACAACCACAAAAAACGCGCCACCCTCATCCCCACTCGCTTCAACCGCCAGCGCCGTGAAGTCTGCTTCATGCCCTCAGGCGCGACCGAGCCCGTCTTCGTCCCCTGGGAATCACTCTCCGCCTGGGTCATTGAAGCCCAGGGCGCTACCCAATACGGTATCCATCGCCAGTACGGCATGGGCATTGGTTATCAGCACGGCGAAACCCTCACCAGCCTCGAATTCCAGTGCGCGGGCCTGCCGCTCGCCATCAGCCACTGGGAAGCCATTCGCGGCTACATGGAGTTCGAAGTCAACGACCTCAAATCCATCCAGGACCTGCAAGACCTGCAAGGCCCCGACGACCCGCCCCACGAAGGCCTGCACACCTTCCGCAATGCCCGCGCACGCATGCACCAACAGATCCGCGACGGTTCGCGCAGCCGAACATCAGGGTTCTTCTGGTACCTGTACCACGTCATGACCTTGTGGACGATCCCCAACCGCCTCGTCGAATGGGAAGTGCGCCGCCTCGAAGAAATCGGCAAACAAGCCCTGCCCGACGCCATGCGCGAATGGTCGGAGCCGCTGCCGGAAAATCAATGGGCGAAGCCAAGTGAAGAGTTACTGCGGCTGAGCGAACAGGTGCGGCAGCTGCAAAAGCGCCAGCCGCGACGACCCATCACCGAGATTTTTGCCGAGGTACAGCGCTCGCCCTCCACCGGAAAACGTCGCGCATGAGTGGTTTTCCAGAGGTACTCAGTGGCGTCGCTGTCCACCAGAAAGAAAAAGGAAGTCCGGTTTTGCACGTCGAAACCGAGTTTCTGGAGCAAACCGATCATGCCGAATAATCACGACAAGCCAATCGGCGCGACTGAGCTTCAACAGCCCAAAAAAGCTGGAGACATCGAACCGTTTCCCAGCGGAAAAATGACCTATCTGGCACCGCTACCGTTACCCACGCCAATGCCTCCCTACGGCCTGCATATTGGTGAGTTGAATGACGTTTACATGGATTTGGGGTTGGGTTCGCCGCAAGTGTTTTCATGGCAAATTATTTTTGGTGGGCCTTTAAATGTTCTCCTCATCATTGTTGTTCTTTTCCCGTTCCTAGGAGGCTTCTTGGGACTCTTATATGGAGATGGATGGAACGATATCAGTAGCGCCATGGTAGGGATCTTCTTAGCTTCATATGGAGAAGCCCTCATCACGTTCTTTGTCGGTCTCTTTATCGGCCTGGGAGTCTGGCACCACAACCACAAAAAACGCTCAACCCTCATCCCCACCCGCTTCAACCGCCAACGCCGCGAAGTCTGCTTCATGCCCGAAGGCGCCACCGCCCCCATCTTCGTCCCCTGGGAATCACTCTCCGCCTGGGTCATCGAAGCCCAGGGCGCTACCCAGTACGGCATCCATCGCCAGTACGGCATGGGCATTGGTTACCGACACGGCGAAACCCTCACCAGCCTCGAATTCCAGTGCGCGGGCCTGCCTCTGGCCATCAGCCACTGGGAAGCCATTCGCGGTTACATGGAATACGAAGTCAACGACCTCAAATCGATTCAGGACCTGCAAGACCTGCAAGGCCCCGACGACCCGCCCCACGAAGGCCTGCACACCTTCCGCAACGCCCGCGCACGCATGCACCAGCAGATCCGCGACGGTTCGCGCAGTCGAACATCAGGGTTTTTCTGGTACCTGTACCACGTCATGACCTTGTGGACGATCCCCAACCGCCTCGTCGAATGGGAAGTGCGCCGCCTCGAAGAAATCGGCAAACAAGCCCTCCCCGACGCCATGCGCGAATGGTCGGAACCGCTGCCGCAAGAGCAATGGGCCAAACCAAGTGAAGAGTTACTGCGGCTGAGCGAACAGGTGCGACAGCTGCAAAAACGCCAGCCGCGACGGCCTGTCACCGAGATTTTTGCCGAGGTACAGCGCTCGCCCTCCAACGGAAAACGTCGCGCATGAGTGGTTTCCCAGAGGTACTCAGTGGCGTCGCTGTCCACCAGAAAGAAAAAGGAAGTCCGGTTTTGCACGTCGAAACCGAGTTTCTGGAGCAAGCCGATCATGCCGAATAATCACGACAAGCCAGTCAGCGCGCCGCAGCTTCAGCAGCCAAGAAAAGCTGGAGACATTGAACCGTTTCCAAGCGGGAAAATGACCTATCTCGCGCCGCTTCCACTACCAACACCAATGCCTCCCTACGGCCCGCATATTGGCGAGTTGAATGACGTTTACATGGATTTTGGGGTGGGATCGCCGCAGGCCTTTATGTGGCAAATGACTTTGGGTGGGCCCTTCAGTATCGCTTTTATGATCGCGTTCGTATTTCCACCTTTTATAGGTTGCATGGGGCTAATGTTCGGTTACGACTTTGCATACTCATGGGAGTTCGTCGTTGATTTTTTCTATGTCATCTATCAATACGCCATTTTCGGAGCTCTAGTTAGCTTATCCATCGGCCTGGGAGTCTGGCACCACAACCACAAAAAACGCGCCACCCTCATCCCCACCCGCTTCAACCGCCAGCGCCGCGAAGTCTGCTTCATGCCCGAAGGCGCCACCGCCCCCATCTTCGTCCCCTGGGAATCACTCTCCGCCTGGGTCATTGAAGCCCAGGGCGCTACCCAGTACGGCATCCATCGCCAGTACGGCATGGGCATCGGTTACCACCACGGCGAAACCCTCACCAGCCTCGAATTCCAGTGCGCGGGCCTGCCTCTGGCCATCAGCCACTGGGAAGCCATTCGCGGTTACATGGAATACGAAGTCAACGACCTCAAATCGATTCAGGACCTGCAAGACCTGCAAGGCCCCGACGACCCGCCCCACGAAGGCCTGCACACCTTCCGCAACGCCCGCGCACGCATGCACCAGCAGATCCGCGACGGTTCGCGCAGTCGAACATCAGGGTTTTTCTGGTACCTGTACCACGTCATGACCTTGTGGACGATCCCCAACCGCCTCGTCGAATGGGAAGTGCGCCGCCTCGAAGAAATCGGCAAACAAGCCCTGCCCGACGCCATGCGCCAATGGTCGGAGCCGCTGCCGGAAAATCAATGGGCCAAGCCAAGTGAAGAGTTACTGCGGCTGAGCGAACAGGTGCGGCAGCTGCAAAAGCGCCAGCCGCGACGCCCCATCACCGAGATTTTTGCCGAGGTACAGCGCGGACTTTGAATAGAGGGAGGAAGCCGTTATGGCGAGGGGTTTCGGTGGGTCAGGTGGCAGCAGGTTTTCGCTGCCGTCCTTTAATCAGAAGCAAAAAAATCGCAGCCTCTGGCAGCACCTGGGAGAAAACACCGTTTTCTACGGAAGCTGCCGAAGGCTGCGATCTCTTGATCTTTAAATCAAGCCGTCAGCGAGTAGACGAGAGCCGTAATCGCCACCAGCCCCACCGCCACCACGAATACGTTGGACGCCTGGCCGCGATAGCGCGCCATGGCCGGTACCTTGCGGATTGCGTACATCGGCATCAGGAACAGGATTGCCGCGATGACCGGGCCACCGAGGGTTTCGATCATGCCGAGGATGCTTGGGTTGAGGGTGGCGACGATCCAGCACACCACCAGCATGAACGCCGCGACGATGCGGTCCAGTGCTTTGGCGCCCGGGCGTTTGCCGCTCTTGACGATCAGGCCTTTCAAGCCTTCGCTGGCGCCGATGTAGTGGCCCAGGAACGACTTGGAAATGGCCACGAAGGCAATCAACGGCGCCGCGAAGGCGATGGTCGGGTTGCTGAAGTGGTTGGCCAGGTACGACAGGATCGACAGGTTCTGCGCCTTCGCCTCGGCCAGTTGTGCCGGGGACAGGGTCAGCACGCAGCTGAAGACGAAGAACAGCACCATCACCACCATCAAGGCGTGGGCACGGGACAGGATTTGCGAGCTGCGCTCTTCGGCGTGGTCGCCGTAACGACGCTTCTGATCGACCGCGAACGCCGAGATGATCGGCGAGTGGTTGAACGAAAACACCATCACCGGAATCGCCAGCCACAGGGTGTGCAGCAGCGCCGATGGCTCAGGCAAGGTGCTGGCCGTGGTCAGGATGCCGCCGTTCCAGTGAGGAATCAGGAACACCGCCAGGAACAGCAAGGCGACAATGAACGGATACACCATCAGGCTCATGGCCTTGACGATCACCTGCTCGCCACAGCGCACCACGGCCAGCAGGCCGAGGATCAGCACCAGCGACAGCAGCGCGCGAGGCGGCGGCATGATGTGCAGTTGATGCTCCAGGAAGCTGCCCACGGTGTTGGTCAGGGCCACGCTGTAGATCAACAGGATCGGGAAGATCGCGAAAAAATACAGCAGGGTGATCAGCGCGCCGGCCCGGATGCCGAAATGCTCTTCGACCACTTCGGTGATGTCCGCGCCTTCACGGCCCGACAATACGAAGCGGGTCAGGCCGCGGTGCGCATAGTAGGTCATCGGGAAAGCCAGCAGCGCCAGCACCAGCAAGGGCCAGAAGCCGCCCACGCCCGCGTTGATCGGTAAAAACAGGGTGCCGGCGCCAATCGCCGTGCCAAACAGGCCAAGCATCCAGGTGGTGTCTTGGCGATTCCAGCTCGAAAGGGTCGCTGGTGTCGCGTCTAAATAGCGTTCGTTAACGCTATTGGCCTGATCATTCATCCGGTGGGATCTCCACATTCCGGTCACTTGCCACCCGGTCAGAACGCGTCGGAGTACCCGACAGGTAGCGCCCTGGCCGAAACAGGGGCGCGATTGTCCGGGATTAGTGAACAGAAGCAAAGACTTAGGTGAGGAACGGTGGTGCCAGGTGGCTGAAATCGAACAACCTGCTGGCCCTGTAGAGCGAGCTTGCTCGCGATGGCGGCGAATCAGACGCCACCGCTTTTGAATGATCCATCGCTATCGCGAGCAGACTCGCTCCCACAGGGTTTGTGCATTGTCGTTCATCGCCCAAGCGCAATCCCCGCTTGATAAAGGTCCTGCATCATGTATTTATGATTGAACCTGTCTCTCTTTCGGAGTCTTCCCATGCCACTGGTTCGCATCGAGATCAAAAAGCAACAGGACCCGACCTACGCCAAACGTATCGGCCAACGGGTCTACGCCGCCATGCGCAGCAGCATTGGCGTTCCGGAGGACGATAACTTCCAGATCCTCTCTGAACACGACGGACAGCACTTCATCTTTGATCCCGGATACCTGGGCATCCAGCGCAGCGACAACCTGGTCATCATTCAGATCACCCTGAGTGAAGGCCGCACCGTCGAGCAGAAAAAACTGCTTTATAAAACCATCGCCGAGAGCCTTGACTTGGAACTGGCGGTGCGTCTGGAAGACGTTTTCATTAATCTGGTGGAAGTGAAGAAAGAGAACTGGTCGTTCGGCAATGGCATTGCCCAGTACGCCCTCTGATTTTTGCAATTCAATTTCTGTGAGTGCCCCATGCCCCGAGTCTCCCGCAAGCAAGCCGACCTCAACCGCGAAATCATCGTCGAGGCGGCCACGCGGCTGTTTCGCGAGCGCGGCCTGCACGGGATCAGTGTCGTTGATGTGATGGGCGCGGCGGGCCTGACCCACGGCGGGTTCTATGGTCATTTTGAATCGAAGGAGGCGCTGGCCGTTGAGGCCAGTGGCCGGGCGTTCGAACAGGCGGCAGGGCGCTGGCGGGAGTGGACTGTGGCGGCCGAGGACCACGCCGCCGCACGCCGCGCCTTGATCGAGCCCTACCTGTCGACCGCCAGCCGCGACAACCCGGGTGACAGCTGCCCGGTGGTGGCGTTTGCCGGTGACATGTGCCACGAGTCCGCCGACAGCGCCTTGCGCGAGACGTTCATGACCGGCCTGAACAGGCTGCTCGACACCCTGAGTCAGCTGATGGACTCGGACGACGCCGCCAGTAACCGCCAGCAAGCGCTGGTGCAGTATTCGCTGATGGTCGGTGCGTTGATGCTGGCACGCGCCACGCGTGGCGACGCCCTGTCGGATGAAATACTGGAGGCGGCCAAGGGCTTTCTCGGCGCGGTGCCTGCATCCCCTGCCCCACGCTGAATGCCTGGCCACCACAGAAAACCCTCGCCTGCCGCATCAGCTCCTACACTGAGTGACGCGGCAACGATGTTGCTGATTGCCAGGACGTCCGGCAGCCAGCCATCTCCACCGATGTTCGAGTCCGATATTCCGATGCCCACAGGGAGCCAAGCATGCCTGCAACCGTTCTGGTACTGGTCGAAACCATCAATGATTATCTGCCCATCCTCGAACATCAGGGCTTTCACCTGATACTGGCGCCTACGCCTGCCGAACGCGCCGAGGCCATCACCCGGCACAGCGGCCAGATCAACGCGGTCCTGACCCGCGGCCCATTGGGCCTGTATGCCGATGAAATCGCTGCCCTGCCCAATCTGAAGATCATTTGCGTGATCGGCGCCGGTTATGAGCATGTCGACCTGCAAGCGGCGGCCGACCGCGGCATCACCGTCACCAATGGCGCCGGGGTCAACGCCTCTTCAGTGGCGGACCACGCCATGGCCTTGCTGCTGTCACTGGTACGCGATATTCCGCGCTGCGACGCTGCCGTGCGCCGGGGCGAGTGGCCGAAGATCATGCGCCCTTCCCTGGCCGGCAAACGCCTGGGCATCCTCGGCCTCGGCGCCGTTGGCATGGCCATCGCCAAACGCGCCGCCAACGGCTTCGACATGAGCGTGAGCTACCACAACCGGCAACATCGCAGCGACGTCTCCTACAGCTTCTGTTCCACGCCCACTGAACTGGCGCGCGCCTCGGACTTTCTGGTTATCGCCACTCCGGGAGGCCTGACCACCAAACACCTGATCAACCGCCAGGTGCTCGACGCCCTCGGGCCCAAGGGCTTTCTGGTCAACATTGCCCGGGCCAGCGTGGTGGTCACCGCCGACCTGATCAGCGCCCTGGAACAACGCCGCATCGCCGGGGCCGCGCTGGATGTCTTCGATGCCGAACCTCATGTGCCGGATGCGCTCAAGTCGCTGACCAATGTGGTGCTCACCCCGCACGTCGCCGGATTGTCCCCGGAAGCGATCGAAGGCACGGTTGAACTGGTGGGCCGCAACCTCGTGGCATTCTTTTCCGGGCAACCGGTGCTCACCCCGGTTGAATTGCCGACCCGCATCAGTAACGCGGTCCTGTAGGACAATTCAAACAGGCGTATCAAAAATAATGATTGCCCGGCAACACGCTCACCTATAAGGGCCGTTCATGGTTGTGGGTGCCGGGTGGGCGCATTAGATTAGTCAATAGTTTCAGGCCTCCAGAATAAGCAGAAGGGATAAGCATGGCGCTTACTGACCAGTCCACTCGTATCCGTACCGGCGAAGAACTCGATGCCAGCCTGATCGACCCATACCTCAAGGCGCACATTCCAGGCCTCAGCGGCTTGCCACAGATCAGCCAGTTCCCCGGTGGCGCGTCCAACCTCACCTACCTGCTGGAATACCCCGGACAGGAGTTCGTCCTGCGTCGGCCGCCCTTTGGCCACAAAGCCAAGTCCGCCCACGACATGGGCCGCGAGTTTCGCATCCTCAATCAGCTGCGCGAGGGTTTTCCCTACTGCCCCAAGGCTTACGTGCACTGCACCGATGAATCGGTGATCGGCGCCGAGTTCTACGTGATGGAACGGGTCAAGGGGATCATCCTGCGCTCCGAACTGCCGCCGGAGCTCGGCCTGGATGCCGCGAAAACCGAAGCCTTGTGCAAGAGCTTCATCGACAAGTTCGTCGAACTGCACCGGGTCGACTACAACGCTTATGGCCTGGGTGATCTCGGCAAGCCCGAAGGTTACGTGGCACGCCAGATCAAAGGCTGGAGCGACCGCTACGAGAAAGCCCTGACGCCCGACGCGCCACAGTGGGAAGCGGTCAAAGCCTGGCTCAACGACAAGATGCCGGCCGATCACCCGACCTCCAGCATCGTCCACAACGACTACCGTTTCGACAACGTCATCCTCGACCCGAACAACCCGATGCAGATCATCGGCGTGCTCGACTGGGAACTGACCACCCTCGGCGACCCGCTGATGGACCTGGGCAACACCCTCGCCTACTGGATCGAAGCCGGTGACCCGGCGCCGGTGCAACTGATGCGTCGCCAGCCAAGCCACGCCCCGGGCATGCTGACCCGCCGCGAGTTCGTCGATTACTACGCCGAGCGCTCCGGCATCCGGATCGACAACTTTGACTTCTACTACACCTATGGCCTGTTCCGCCTGGCCGGCATCGTGCAGCAGATCTACTACCGCTTCTACCATGGCCAGACCCAGGACAAACGCTTCGCGCAGTTCATTCACATGAACAAACTGCTGGAACAGATGAGCCTGCAGGTCATCCAGAAATCCAGCCTGTGACCGTACGCGATCCCCGCAGGAGCGAGCCTGCTCGCGAAAGTCGTGAACGATAACGCGCACTGACGGGCCTCAACTGAACAGCATTGGCCGCAACCCGGCATTTGACTCGATAACAAGACTTTTCATAAGGGAATCCCATGTCCAAGACCCAGTTGTTCGACCTCGACGGCAAGATCGCATTCGTCTCCGGCGCCAGCCGTGGCATCGGTGAAGCCATCGCCAAGCTGCTGGCGCAGCAAGGCGCCCACGTGATCGTTTCGAGCCGCAAACTCGAGGGCTGCCAGCACGTGGCCGACGCGATCATCGCCGAGGGCGGCAAGGCCACCGCCATCGCCTGCCACATCGGCGAAATGGAGCAGATCAGCCAGGTCTTCGCCGCCATCAAGGAACAATTCGGGCGTCTGGACATCCTGGTCAACAACGCGGCGACCAACCCGCAGTTCTGCAACGTGCTGGACACCGACCTCAGCGCCTTCCAGAAAACCGTCGACGTGAACATCCGCGGCTACTTCTTCATGTCGGTGGAAGCCGGCAAGCTGATGCGTGAAAACGGCGGCGGCAGCATCATCAACGTCGCTTCGATCAACGGCGTCTCGCCGGGCGTGTTCCAGGGCATCTACTCGGTGACCAAGGCTGCCGTGATCAACATGACCAAGGTGTTCGCCAAGGAATGTGCGCAGTTCGGTATCCGCTGCAACGCCCTGCTGCCGGGCCTGACCGACACCAAGTTCGCTTCGGCGCTGGTGAAGAACGAGGCCATCCTCAATACCGCCCTGGCACAGATTCCGCTCAAGCGCGTGGCCGACCCGAGCGAGATGGCCGGCGCCGTGCTTTATCTGGCAAGCGATGCATCGAGCTACACCACCGGCGTTTCGCTGAACGTGGACGGTGGTTTCCTGTCCTGATCCCACAGCCCTTGGCACTCACGCCCCCGTAGGAGCGAGCCTGCTCGCGATGGTCGTTAACGATAACGCGTGTTTACTGACTCAACGCGGAGTCTACAAATCCATCGCGAGCAAGCTCGCTCCTATGTATGGACTCGCCCCCACTTTCAACCCGCTTTTGAACACTGCTACCCGGTTGCATCTATGTATAA